>NZ_QGHD01000035.1 GCF_003148885.1 Hallerella porci
GCTTTTGCCATATCGAACAGACGTTGACGTAGAAAATTCTCTGCAGTCGTATTTAGGAATGCTTTCGCACTATAAAAATTTTAACCTTTTGCGGGAAAGTGATATTCCTCATTAAAAAAGACCTCGCTTGCGCGAGGCCTTTTTTAGAATCTTCAACAGATTGTGAAAATTACTTAGCGGTGATAACGCGAGCCATTTCGCAAACCTTGTTGCTGTAGCCCCATTCGTTATCGTACCAAGCGCAAACCTTCACGAAGGTCGGGTCGAGCTGGATGCCAGCCTTAGCGTCGAAGATAGAAGTGCAAGAGCAGTTACGGAAGTCGGTCGAAACGACTGCTTCGTCGGTGTAACCGAGAATGCCCTTGAGTTCGCCTTCAGAAGCTTCCTTCATAGCCTTGCAGATTGCTGCGTATGCAGAATCCTTATCAGCACCCGGAGCAGTCTTGAGTTCAGCGGTCAAGTCGACGAAAGAAACGTCGGAAGTCGGCACGCGGAGAGACATACCAGTGAGCTTGCCATTGAGTTCCGGAAGAACCTTGCCAACAGCCTTAGCAGCACCCGTAGAAGACGGGATGATGTTTTCGAGGATGCCACGGCCACCGCGCCAGTCCTTCTTCGACGGACCGTCAACAGTCTTCTGAGTAGCAGTTGCAGCGTGAACGGTGGTCATAAGGCCACGGACAATGCCGAACTTTTCGTTCAAGACTTTCGAAATCGGAGCGAGGCAGTTGGTGGTGCAGGAAGCGTTCGAAATGATCTTCTGACCAGCGTAGGTCTTGTGGTTCACGCCATAGACGAACATCGGAGTTGCGTCCTTGGACGGAGCAGACATGATGACCTTCTTGGCACCAGCCTTGAGGTGAGCGGAAGCGAGTTCTTCGGTGAGGAAGAAACCGGTGGATTCGACGACGACGTCAACGTCCAAAGCGCCCCAAGTGATGTTGGTCGGATCTTTTTCAGCAAAGACCTGAATCTTGTTGCCGTCAACGATCAGGAAGTTGCCTTCGACCTTGATGTCGTGTTTGAACTGACCGTGCACGGAGTCATACTTCAGCATGTATGCGAGGTAGTCCGGGTCAAGAAGGTCGTTGATACCGACAACCTGGATGTCTTTAGAGAAGTTTTCAACAGCTGCGCGGAAAACCATGCGGCCGATACGTCCGAATCCGTTAATGCCAAGTTTGAGCATTTTGCATTCCTTTTGTTAAAGTTGAAACTACCATCTTCCGAGACGGAGGATTTTAGCTGTCTAAAATTTACTAAAATTTAATGGCGTGGCGAGGTGAAAATCTCGTTTTTTTATACTTTACAGGGTAGGATGATGCAGATTATCAGACCGGTTTTAGCCGTTTTTTTCTTTTTTTCGCTTTTCTTCTTCTCGGCGTGTGCAAATCGCCCAGAAATACCTGTTCAAAAAAGCAGTAATCAAACAGAGGCGACTTCTGCGGAAACAGAAATGGGAAAACAGAATTCGTCTGCGCCGTCGAAGGTGCAAGCTTCGCGGTCGGGAGTTTCGTTTGAAGCTTCGGAAACGCTGTGGGTTTTAGAATTTTCTCGCCCGGAATTTGCGTTTAAATTACCATCATCGGATTGGGGACTTGTGAGCGATCCCGCAGATGAATCGGCTCCGCTCGAATTTTTCCAAGCGAAGACGGGACGCCGCGCTGAAATTCAAACGATTTTGCTCGGAAATGGAGAATCGTCGAATGTGATGGACCGCGCCCGCGCCGAGATGCAAGGCAGAAGTCTTTCTTATAAAAAGACGCAATACGCTGCAGTAAAACCGTTAGAAAAATGGGGAATTACCGGCGCATTTTTTGAAACCGCAGGAAATTCTGCCGAGGCAAATCTCGCTGCCGATGGATTTGTTTTTGCTTCGGGAAATCGCGTTTTCTTTTTGACTCTTTCCGCTTCGGATAGCGTTCCCGCACGGGAAAATTTTATTCGGGAATGGAATGCATTTTTTGCGGAATTTCAAATCGCTGAATCTTTAAAAAAGGCGGCGGATAAAGAAGAAATTTCTCCGGAAGCGGTGACGGATTACGAATCGAAGGCGCTCGGTTATCGCTTTCATGTAAACGATACGCTTTGGCATTTTTGGTCGGGAATTGCAGCGCAAAACGGTGACCCGGATTTAGTGCTCGCTAATCGTGCAGAAGAATCGGCGTTTTTTGTTTACGGAACAATCGTCGATCCGAATGAAGTGAGCGCTTTGGATTTGCAAAAAGTTTTGCTGATTCGCCTCGGTTTAGATCCGAATGATCCGAATTTGGAAACGGAACGCGTCCGCGGCGGAAACGCAGAAAAATTCACGCTGAATTTTACTTGTACGCGCGTTATCGACGGCTATGATTTCCGTTATGTCGGACGTTATTTTTGGGAAAATGGTCGCGGCATTTTAGTCGCCAGTTGGGCGCAGGGAGTGCTGTATAAAAAATATGCAAAGGCGATGCAGCAAGCGATCGACGGCATTACTCTTTTCGAAAAGCCCACGACACTTTCCGATGAAAAATCGTTACGCTTCCAAGCGGCGGTGGTGAATCAAGTCGGGCTTTTGCGTTTGGCAGAAAACCAGCCACTCGTCGCCCTTTCGTATTTTGAAAAGGCAAATAAAATGGATCCGACGGAACCGCTATATCTCATTAACTGCGGCTTTGTGTATCAGCTAAAAGAATTGTATGGACCGGGAGTGAATCATTTCCAAAGTGAAATGGATTTGGTGCGGAAAAGCGGACGCTTGCTTTCGATTCTCGGCGAAATGTACGAAGCGATGATGGATTATGGCGAAGCGCGTAAATATGCAGAAATGGCTTTGCGTTATACGCCGAATAATCCGGAATACGTCATCAATTTGTCCGATGCACTTTGGGGACTTGGACAGAGAACGCAATCGCTCGCAGTCGTGCAAAATCTTTATGATAAACAGCCGTCGTCGCGTCTCGGCGTGTATTTGGCGAAAACTTATATGGGCATGGATTTATATGCCGAAGCGGTAGAAGTTTTGTATGCGACGAAAAAGCGTTTTGGGATGAGTATCGATTTGGGCTTAACGTTAATGGATGCGCTCATTTTCTTGGGACGTTATTCCGAAGCGCTTGCCGTAAGCGAAGAAGTTCTCCCGCTTGGAACTTCGGATTATCGCGTGTGGACTCTCCGTGGCAAAGTGCAGTTCTATTCGAAGAATTATGCGCAGGCAGAAAAATCGTTATCGCATGCGCTCTTAATGCATCCCGAAGATGAAGATATTAAGAGTTTCCTTTCGGCGACAAAAGCGTTCCTCGGAAAAGCGGACAATCGCACTTTGCAAAAGAAAATTGAGCCGGTGGAAATGCGTCCGGTGGCACTTGCCGCTCTCGTAAATCGTGAATATTCGACGAAAGCGAAAGAGGATGGATTTCCTGCGGTCGTGCATTATTCGCGCGAAGCGCTCCGCGCGGACAAAGACAAAGCGTGGGTGCGGACAAAACAACAGTTAATCGAAATTCTCGATACCCGCGGCGTCGGACTTTACGCAGAACTCGCGTTCAATTTTCTCCCCGGTTACGACCGAATTTATTTGAATGCGCTCGAAGTTTACGATTCGACGATGAAGCTCAAAGCGAAGATGAATTTGAATGGCGCTTACATTACTTATGCCACGGAACTCGGGCTGGATAATGAAATGCAGACAGCGCATTTCCCGCTTGAAAAACTTTCTCCGGGCGATTTTATCTTTGTGCAAATTTCGCGGACGAGCATTGCGAATTACGGCGTAATTCCGTTTGTCAGTTTTGAAGCGAGCGAAGAAATTCCGGTGCAGCAAACTTCGTTCAAAATTTACGCAGACACTTCCCGCTTTGTCACCGAAGAATATGGACCGCTTTCGACGCATTACGATGCGGACGGTGAAGAATGGAAAATCGAAGATCCCATCGTGATTCGCCACGAGCCGTTTATGCCTGTGTATCGCGATTACGGCGCAGGTTTTGAACTCACCGGAAAACGCACTTGGCAAGATGTCGGTCGCGAATATGAAAATTTAATTCGGCATCAATTCAAAAATGCCATTCCGGTCCGCGAAAAAGCTTTCGAAGTGCGGGGCAGTCGCTTAGGGCTCGAAGCGATTTTAGCTGAAGTGCGTTATGTGCGCGAAAATATCCGTTACCGCGATGTGCGATTTGGCGGGCATTCTTTAATTCCGCAGATTTCCGAGACGACTCTTCGCGAACGCCGCGGCGATTGCAAAGATCAAAGTTTGCTTTTAAAAGAAATGCTCGCTGCGATTGGCGTTCCGAGCAAACTCGTCGCCATTCATCTTTCGGATCCGGGATTTGAAACGCTGCCGTCCATTCAGCAGTTCAATCACATGATGCTTTATATTCCCAAAGGTGAAAAATATCCGGAAATGTGGGTGGATCCTTCGGATAAAGGCGGAAACAATCGCCCGGTTCCTCTCGATATGGAAGGAAAAGTCGCCCTGGTCATCGATGGCGATTCAAGTCATGTCGCAGTCACTCCGGTTTTAGAAGATGAAAAAGAACATCAAGTTTTCCTCGGACACCGTTTGCATCTTTCAGCGGATGGCTCCGCCGAATTCCGCGATTCGTTGAGTTTAAAAGGAAAATTTGCGAGCGTTCTTCGCAATCAACTTTACGGGAAAGATGCGAAAGAAATGGAAGTTCTCATTCAAGATTTGATTGCGCAACGCATTCCCGATGTTTCGATTTCTCGTGTTCGCGCAGAAAATGTGACGGATTTTGACAAACCATTAAAACTCGTCATTACATTTGCATCGAAAAATTATTTCGGAAAAAGTTCCGCAGGAATCCGCGGACGTTATCCGAATGTTTGGGAACGCGCGATTATGCATTTGCCCAAAGTGCGCACGCGTTATTTGCCGATTCGAATGCCGCACGAAACGGAATTTGAAAGCGAACTTGTCGTTACCGCCGATGGCAATGTGCAAGTAAAAGAAGCTCCTGCGCTCAATCACGAAACGGAATACGTCAATTTTGAAAAGACCGCTCACGGTTACAAATGGACGACTTTCGCCATTTACGCGGATCCTTCGGAATATGAACGCATCCGCGAAGAATGGAATTATTTGCTGGATGCGACTTCGCCCGAAATCATTAGGAATTAAAAACTCGGGCACGCAAGTGCCTGAAATTATTTATCTTTAAATCGTGGGACATATTTTTTTCATCTCAGACGACCGCGCGACAGATCTTTCGGAACTTGCCAACTGGACTCTCGATTGGATGCTTTCGAACGATATTTCGGCGGATACCGCAATCTATACTTGCAAAGGTTTAGATCAAGGCGAAAAAGCGTTGGAAACTCCTCTTTCGCAAGGGGAATCGCCAGCGTTAGTCGTCTTGGATCACGGAATGCGTCCGACAAAAGAATCCGTGCAATTTGGAAATCGCTTGCGCGATCTTATCCCAGAATCTTGGGTGCTCGAATTAGTTGAAAAAGATTATCCCGTCGATAAAAAATCGGACGATTCTTTCCTTTTGCAGAAACCGATTTGCAAAAGCGATTGGGAAGAAACATTGCAGCATGTTTTTGTCGAAGCCGGTTCGCCGCAGTGGTCAAATGCATCATTTCGCCATTAACAATTTATCGTTCAACGAATCATTTTTTGGGAGATTGGGATGAAAAAAGGTATCGCTTATTTTGGCGTTCGCAATCCAGAACGCATCGTGGATGATTTGAAAGAAATTCGGGCGGCGGGATTTACACATGTGTTGCATACATGGTCCGAAGAAGATGAACAGTATTATCCCGAAACGATGCGGAAAATTATCGCCATCTCCACAGAACTCGGCTTAAAAGTTTACGTGAATCCGTGGGGAGTTGGACGCGTCTTCGGGGGCGAAGCCTACTCGGAATTGACCGCGCGGAATCATGAAATGTGCCAAGTTTCGTTGAATGGAAAAGCGGCCGTCGCTGCGTGTCCCAATCATCCGGAATTTCGCGCTTATATGCATCGTTGGATAGAGAGCGTTTGCCTTTCTCAAGTCGAAACGATTTTTTGGGATGAACCGCATTTTTATTTTGAAAAAGGCGCTCTCGAAAATTGGGCGTGTACTTGTTCAGTTTGTCAAGAAAAATTTTTGAAACGCTTCGGCTATGCGATGCCGCATGAACTCACGCCGGACGTGAAAAAATTTCGCGAAGATTCTTTAGTCGATTTTTTATCCGAAATGACTTCTGCCGTTCTCCGCTTAGGAAAACGCAACTGCGTTTGCATGCTTCCGCCGTGGTTTCCCGCAGGCTTGGATAATTGGGATGAAATTGCGCATTTGGATTCGGTTGATGAAATCGCTTGCGATCCTTACTGGGAACGCGGCGCGTCTTTAGAAAGTATTCAGAAAAATTATGCGCAGGTTTCGGAACGCATTGTTCAACTTGCGACAAAATTTGGCAAAGAACCGCAGATGTGGATTAAAAATTATCAGATTGAACGCGGTCGAGAAAAAGATATTCAAGTGGCGACAGCCGAAGCGATTCGTGCGGGCGTTCAAAATATTTTTGCGTGGTCGTATAAAGGCAACGCTTATCTTTCTTGGCTTGCCTCGGACGATCCAGAGGCGGTTTGGAAAACGCAGTGCAGAGCGCTTTCGGAAAAATAAAATTATTGAAAATTTTCGGAAGGGAAATATTGTCACATTTTGACAATATTAAAATGTATATTTGAAACAGTGAAGGAAAAGAATATGATTCATTTAAATTTTGCATTAAGTTTGGAGCAGTTGGCGAATTCTCTTACTCAAAAAATTCAAAAAGTTTGGACTTCGCCGTTTCAAGAACCGGTAATCATTTTCCCGGATCACAAAGTCGAAGAATGGTTTTGGTTGAATTGGGTGAAGGAACATAAAATTCTCGCAAGTTTAAAAGCGACGACTCTTGATAAGTATCTGTTTTCGCTCATGACGAAAAACGATGAAAATAAAAAGTTGCTTTCGGCAGAAATGTTGCGTCATGTGATGATCGCATATCTTCTTGAAGAAACCGATGGCAAAAAAAATTATGAACTTTTAGGCGACGAAGTTGTTCAGTATTTAGAAGATAACGGCGAATTGAACGAATTGCGTCTATTTGATTTTGCGAATAAAATGGCGGCTCTTTTTTTAGAATATGAACGCAGCCGTCCGTCAAATTTTTTGACCGATGAAAATGGCATTTTAGATTGCTGGAAAGAAGGCAATCTTCAAGCATTTTTTAAAGATAAAAATGGAGACGAAGATTCGAAGGATAAATGGCAGCGCGAATTGTATTCGAAGATTTTCCACACGCAAAATGGCGCAGAATCGCTGCTTTCTAAAGTGTTTCATGCGATGCGCGAACGCACGCAAAAAAATACCGAGTATTTGACTCTGCCGTATTTGTTTAACGAAGGCAAAGCGAATCTAAAATCGAAAGTTCCCGTTTTCATTTTCGGGCTTTCGGGAATGGGACAATTTTACCGCGTCATTTTGCAAGAATTTGCCAAAGAAAATGAACTTTACGCCTATATTCAGAATCCGTGTATGGAATTCTGGGAAGACATTGGGAAAAAAGACAAAAAACAGTGGCGAGTTCAAGGAAATAATCGCAGCGAAGAACCGGAAAAAATTCAATTAGGCGATTGTTATTCGAGTCAAGATGAAGAAAAAAATGTGGATCCGAATGAAAATGCTTTGCTCGCAGCTTGGGGACGCTCGGGGCGTGAAAATGTGCGGCTTTGGTGTGCGGCAACAGATTACGATTTCAATTTCGAAGGAAATTCGGAGAAAGAATCGGATTCGCTTTTGCATGCGGTGCAAAATGCGATTGCAGAACGTAAACCGTTAACGGGCGAAGTGGAACAAGATGAATCTTTGACGTTAACGGCTGCGCCTTCGAAACTCCGCGAAGTGGAAAATTTGCACACGCAGGTTTGTCGCCTTTTAAAGAAAGGGGTGCGCTTAGACGAAATGCTCGTCGTTTCGCCGAATTTGGGCGATTATTACACCGAAATTTTGCAGGTCTTTTCGCCCGGAATTTCAACGGAAAAAAATAAAAAAGCTCTTCAAATTCCGTATTCGATTTTGGATTTTCCGAGCACATCATCGATGCTTGCTGCGGCATTAGACGTGTTGTTGTCGGTGCGCAGCAACGGTTCATTTGGGCGTCAAGAATTTTTTGCATTGGCTAGAAATCCGGTGGTGCAACAAGTGCGCGGCATTCATTCCGATGAAGTTGATAATTGGGTGAAATGGATTGAAGATATGCACGTTTATCGCGAAAAAAATAGCGATTGGACTCTTTGTGAAGAACAGATGTTGCTCGCTAAATTGTCGAAAGTGCCATTCCAAAAAGATTCTGAAATTCTCTTCCCTTACGAAGACATCGAAAGCGGCGATGATCATTCGCTCTTACATTTTGTGACGGCTGTCTGCGATTTGAAAGCTTGGGCAAATGCGGGGAATACTTGTAAAATGGAAGACATCGCTTCCATCGAAAAAGAATTTGCCAAGTGGATTTGCTTGACCGAAGATGATGAAAAATTGAAAAAATTGGAATTGCTCGCCGAAAAGCGCACATGGCAACGCGAAATTAAACCGCTTTTTGAAAGTATTCCGCTTTTCTTTGACGCGGGACTTTCTGAAATTTCGTGGACGATTGTCGCGCAAATTTTCAAGGAACATTTAGAAAGCGCAGAACGCAGCTTTAATTCCATTTTTACGGGCGGATTAACCTTTATGAAGTTTGCGGTAAACCGCACTCTTCCGATTAAGCACTTGTTCTTCTTGGGCGCGAGCAGCGATTTTCCGAGCGCAAGCAAAAAGGTGACAATCGATTTGCGCCGCGTTAAATATTGGCCGGGCGATGATTCGGTGGCGAATAAAAACCGCTACGCTTTCTTGTGCCAGCTGATGAATGTTTCCGAAGGATTGCATTTCAGCTATGTGAACAAGAATTTGAAAAAAGACGAAGAAAAATTCCCTTCGACGATGATTCGCGAATTGCAGACATTTATGAGCGGACATATCAGCGGCAATGCGAAAAAGGAATGGTTGGAACGGGTAATTCCTCTGGATGAATCGCGCCCGAATGCGGATTTGTTTACATTGCGCGCGTTGCGAAATAAAAAAGCGCAAATGAAATGGAATAAAAAATCGGAAGAAAAATTGACTGTGGAAAAATCTGCGGAAGAAAATCCATTGGAAAAGAAATATCCAGAACGCGTGAACTTGAAAAATTTCCAAAAATTTATGGAAGAACCTTTTGCCTTCTATGTTTCTCGGAATATGTACATTGAAGAAGCGGGCGAAAACCCTGAAAAAGAAAGCTTCGAACCGATGGAAGTGAATAGCTTAGATTACAGCGTTCTCTTGAAAGTGTTGACTCAAGAAGTCATTGAAAATTGTAAAGGCAATAGTCAAATTATTCATGAATTGATCGCTTCTCTCGCAATCGATGAACGCAATGAACTTTTGTCAAAAAAACACGAATTGCCGCGCGGTATTTTTGGTGAAATCGCCAAGGAAAATTTGAAAAAACAAGTGGAAATTTTAATCCAAAAAATTAGCGATCCGGAAAAAGGCTTTGCCAATTGGGCGGACTTTTCGTATCAAAAAGCGTATTTGGTGGATTTGACAAATTCTGTAGAAAATGAAGAACACAAATGGACTTTAGAAGGTTCCACGGATTGGATGCGTTTGGACGAAAATAATTCGAGATTAGAATTATTCACCGTGGCGAAAAAAGCCGATAAAGACAAGTATCAAATGGCTTTGTATTTGCAAGCGTTAATGGTCGTCGCTTCGCAAGATAAAGAATTGACTTGCACTTGGATTCCTTTTGGCGTTGTGGCCGATGGCAAAAACATGAGCGTTAAAATTTCGCCGGAAGCTGCAAAGACGAAATTGCAAGATTTCTTTGATCGCGTTTTTGTGAAGGAATTCAAAAAGGTAATGCCTTATGATTGCTTGATGGAAAATGTCAAGAAGAGTTTTGAAGATCCTTCAAAGTTAGTTTGCAAGGATGAATTTTCCGATTTGCAAGAATACATTGACACACTGAAACAGCCTAATTCTGCATGGAATGATTTTGCGGGAAAGAATCTTTTTGAATTGGAAAGTTGCGTCGGCTTTTTAAGTGAAAATTTCTGCGATGAATGGAAAGAAGAAATCAAGGCTCAAGGTAAATTGATTTTTGATATTATCGAAACAGAGAAGCCGAAGAAAGAAAACAGCACGAAAAAAGCGAAGTAAGGAGGAAAATATGAATCCGTTTGAAATTGAAAAATTTGACAAGACGAAAAGTCTTTATATCCAAGCTTCTGCGGGCACGGGAAAAACGTATACAATCAATTTGATTGTGAAAAAACTCGTGAGCGAAGGTTGCCCGATTCAAAAACTTTTGATTGTGACTTACACAGAAAAGGCTGCGGGCGAATTAAAGGATCGCATTCGAAAAACATTAGAAACTTGCTTGAAAAAAGCAAAGAATTCCGCAGAAATTGAAAAATTTCGCAGAGCGTTGAACGATTTGCGCTTGGCCGATATTGGAACGATTCACAGTTTTTGTCAAAAAGTGCTGCGCGAATATGCGTATGAAAGTAATCAGCCGTTTGCTTTGGAAATTGTGCCCGAAGATGCGTGCGAAGAAATCGTAGACCGTTTTTTGCGCGACGAAGCTTCGCATGATGAAGTATTCCAAACTTATTTGCGTTCTGCGCGAAATATTGAAGACATTCGGAATCCGTTGATTGAATTGTTGAAAAAGTATAATCCCGTTTCGACGCAATTCCAAGCGATGGATCGAATGCTGATGGGAGAAGACTTCTCCAATAATGAAAAGGAATATCTCCAATGGCTTTTGATTGAACCGAAAGATTTGCCGCAAATGCCTCGTTTTCAAAAAGTAATGGAAACTTTGAAAGCGAATCAAGAAGAATTTATTTCTGGTTCAAAAAAGATTTGTGATTTTATTCAATCGATAAATAGTAAGATTACAAATAATGAAAAAGGTCTCTATGATGGACATTCTTTTCAAAAGCGCTTCATTCCAGCGAATTTAGAAGAAAATTTATATCAAGACATAGTTGATGTAATGGAAAATATGAAGCCTTTTTTTGAGGATAAAAAAGGAAATCGCTTTAAACGTCTCAAAGATTTCTTTGTCGAAAAATATTTGCAGAAGCTGTATCAAAAGTGGCAAGATTATAAAAAAGAAAATAAATTGCAGACTTTTAACGATATGATTTTGAATGTGTACGATCAATGCGAAAAAGAAAATTCGGAATTGGTAAAGACACTTCAAAAAACATATCAGTATGCGATTATCGATGAATTTCAAGACACGAATTTGTTGCAGTGGGGAATTTTTAGCAAAGTCTTTTTGAATGTTCCGGAGCATGCGATTTGGGTCGTGGGCGATCCGAAGCAATCGATTTACGCTTTCCAAGGCGCAAACCTGAATGTTTACAATGCTGCGGTGAATCAAATTCACGAAGGAGCTTCTCTTTCGAACAATTATCGTTCGACAAAAGCGATGATCGATGCTTGCAATCTTTTATTCCAAGTGGAAAAATCGTCAGAAGCGGTATTTCATTTTACATTTGAGAAATCTAATTATCCCAAAAAGCCGAAAGCGACGACGAAAAATGCGACATGGAATGGGCGAGAATTAAAACCGCTGATGATTTCTCCCGAAAGAACGAAAGCGAGATATTTCGCCCGTTTTGCGGTGGAAAAAATCATTCGTTTCTGCGAAATGAATGACGGAAAAACTGCGCTTCAAATTTCCGGTGAAAATGGGGAAATGCGCAATGTGAAATTTTCGGATTTCGCCATTCTTGCGCGCACGCGTTCGGAACAAGTTTATTTTGAATATGAACTTCAAAATGCGGGACTTCCGTATTTGCGATACAAAGACAATAATTTGTTTAGCGGTCACGAAAATACGATTTGGTTCACGCTTTTGCGGGCGTTGGATGCACCGGATTTTGCGGGGAAAAATCGCGCCGTTTTGCGCTCGGCTTTGGTGACGGAATTTTTCGGCAAAGGCGTCAATGAATTGGCGGATGACATTTTGGATAATCCGCAGACTCCGGAAATGCAAATCATTTTAGAGTTAAAGCAAATTGCTAAAACGCATCGTTGGAGCGATTTGTTCGAAAAAATTTATGACAAAACGAAAATTGAAAGTGCGTTAAACTCACTGGAAAAAATGCAGAAACTTGCCCGCGTTCATCAAATCGGCGATTATGCGTTGCAGTATCTTTATGCGCACAACTGCACTCTCGGCGAAGTTTCTGCGCATTTGGAAGCGTTGTCTGTCAATGCAGAAGATTCGGAAAATGAAGGTGGCCTTGTAGCGAAAGGAACGGATTTAGACGCGATTCAAATGATGACGATTCACGCTTCAAAGGGCTTGGAATTTCCGATTGTCATTTCGGCCGCGGGATTTAAAGGCTACAGAGAAAAAAATAGCGCTTATATTTATTCGGATGAAAATTCGGAAATGCGTTACCTGTCTTTGGATAAAGACGCTGCGGAAAAACAAAAAAAAGAAATAAAATCGGAATGGGAACGCCTTTTCTATGTGAACTTTACGCGGGCATCGCATTTGTTAATTCTTCCGCGTTATGATGAATTTTATAGTAAACAGAAGGTGAAAGAGGGTTTGGAATTTCTTAATGATGCGATGGAAGGATTTGTAAAAGACAATCAACAATTTTTTGACATTCTTCAAGAAGAGAATGATTTAAAATCGTTGAATGCGCGCAAAGAGGCGGTGGCAAAAATTTTGGAAAATCTTAACCGAGTCCATTCGGAAGACGAAAAAACGGCAGACATTTTATACAAAGAAATGCAAGAAATGCAGCTCTTTGAAAAGAAACCGCACACATGTTCGTATTCGTCAATTGCGCACGGTTCTGTAGAAAATGAAGAATCAAAGGATTCGAATCCGTCGAATAAGCCTGCCAACGCAGATGAAGAAGGCCACGAAATTTCTTCGAATGATGATGTTCAAGAAAACAAAAATGCCGCAGATTCTTATCCGCGCGGATCTCTTTTGGGAAATGCGCTGCACAAAATTTTCGAAGAAATTCACTTCGAAGAAATCGGCAAAGAATCTCTCGAAGAAGCGTTGAAAAATTCTAAGTGGAAAAATTTGGTGATCGCAGCGTTCGAAGAACAATCGCTCGATATTCTTAATCATCCCGATTGGAATTCGAAAACGGTGGAAATGGTTTGGAATACGATTTCTGCAAAACTGCCGAAGTTGAAAGCGGAAAAAGAATTTTCTCTTTCGGAAATTCTTTTTGAAAATCGCCGCAGCGAAATGGAATTTCGAATGAATTTGGAAGAATGTCAAGAATTGAAAAATTTCATCAAAGGCTTTATCGATTTGATCTTTGTGAAAGATGGACGTTTCTTTGTGCTCGACTGGAAATCGGATACGATGGAAAAATACGATGCGCAGTCGTTAGAAGAACAAATGAAATTGCGCCATTACGATATTCAGCGGGTGATTTACTCGTACATTTTAATTCAATGGCTTCAATCATTTGGCGATTACAAAAATAAAACGGAAGAAGAAATTTTTGAAAATATTTTCGGCGGCATTTACTATGTATTTTTCCGCGGTTGTCGCGCGGGCGAAAATTCTGGCATTTACGCAAAAGATTTTTCTTCTTATGCCGAATTGAAATCGGCTTATGACAAAATTATGGAAAATTACAAAGCCGCAAAACAAGGAAAATAAAAATGAAATACGAAGAATTTTTGAAAACATTAAAATGGCTGAAATTTGTCGGCGCCATGCAAGAAGAATTGATTCGCGTCCTTTCTGCTTTGCAGACGAATTTGAGCGACGACGTTAAAGAATTTTTGCTGCTTTTGCTTTCGTGTCAGAGCGAAGGACATACGCGTATTCCGTTGGATGCAAAAAAAGTCGAAGCGATTTTTGAAAAAAAATGGGCAGCGATGAATTCTTTAAAACAAGCGGAATTTCCAGATTTCGAAAAAATGAAATTGCCGGAAACGTCTTTTATTCCGAATGCTATCGAAGAAATCGGCGATAATCGCTACGAAAAAATGATTCAGCAGTGGAATGAAAACGATGCGATTCAAAAGCCGCTGATTGCATTTGACGGTTATCTCTATCCAGAAAAATATTTCAGCGCAAAATTGAAAATCGAAGAAAAAATTCTAAAGCTTTTTATGGACAAAACGCATGCCGAAGTCAGCGCCGAAAGTCTGAAAACGGTGATGGAAAAAGTCGCAGAAATTACACGGAATCCAGAAACAAAAAAATGCTTGACTTTAGAAGAAGAACAAGCGAAGGCAATCGTTCGCGGGGAATCGGAAAATTTGATTATCACCGGCGGACCAGGAACTGGAAAGACGACGGTCGTCTTTTACTTGCTGCGGAATTTGTATGTAAAAAATCCGAACTTGCTAGATTCGAAATTGTATTTGGCAGCGCCGAGTGGAAAGGCCTCTGACCGAATGCGCGAAAGTATTCAGAAAGCGTCTAACGGCATTTGCGATGAAGCGGAAAAGAATGCAAATGCAAACATTTATAAAAAAATTCGTGAAGCCAAAACGTTTACACTGCATCGTTTGCTGAATTATAACGGACAAACGAATCAGTTCCGGTATAATGCGAAAAATCCGTTTGAAGAAAATTCGATTTTCGTGATTGACGAATCGAGTATGGTTGACATTACTTTGTTCGCAAAATTTTTGGAAGCGTTGCCCGATTCTTCGCGCATCTTTTTGCTCGGCGATAAAGATCAGTTGCCGTCGGTAGAAGCGGGCGCTGTTCTCGGCGATTTGCTTTCGAAGGTAAAGTGCTCGGTAAATGCGTTGACCAAATCGAGACGCTTTTCTGGCGATTCGAAAATCGGAAAATTGGCGAAAGAAGTGATGGGCGAATCCGAAGATTCTCCTTTGACTTTCGAAGAATTTTCCAAAGATTTTGCTCCGGTTTTTGAAAATGAAGTCGTCGGCGTCGAATTGAAAAAGAAAAAAACGGTAAGCGATTTAAGAAAACTTCGCGATGAATTTTTGAAAGCTTGGTGTGAAAAGTATTATGCGGATTATTTGAAAACGGTGCAGAAAATTTTGCCGACGAATAATCTTTCGAAAGCGGAACTCGATCAACAGAAAGAAATTCGTGCGAACGCTTGGCGTTTTACAGAAGTCGCAAAAATTTTGTCTGCAGAACGCGCGGGAGTTTTTGGCGTTGAAGAATTGAATATTGCAATGGAATTTATTTTGCGCGGACTCTCTGAAAAAGAATGGATTGAAGACCGCAATTTCTTTGGGCGGATGATTATTTTTACCAAAAATCAATCGGCGCTTTCTTTGTATAATGGCGATTCCGGCATTCTCGTTAAGCATTCTAATGGCTCGATGCAGATTATGCTTCCCGATAAGAACACGGGCGAATTTGTTTTCTATCCGACTTCTCTCTTTTCGAGCGATGCTTACGAAAGCGCTTTTGCGATTACGGTGCACAAGTCGCAGGGCTCGGAATACGATAACATTGCGATGTTCTTGCCGACGCAGAAAGGCGTCCCTCTTCTCAATCGCCAGATTCTTTATACCGGAATTACGCGGGCGAAGAAACGGGTTGCCATCATTTCGAATGCAGAACTTTTCCAATGCGGAAAAGACACGGTAATCAAACGCGATACGGGAATTGCATTTGACTAATTTGAAAAATGAAATTTCGGGCGCAACTTCGCTTTGTGACATTTTTGTCTCCGAAAAACGGAAATTTTTTTGCTTTTCGGTTGCCGATTTTCCATTTTCTGTCTATATTTTGAAATGTATGAAACTCAATGGCATCACAAAGAACAACAACTGGTGGTGGCGTACTTCGGAATCGGAGTTCGCGTGTTAACCCATTGGGTGAAAGTTTAGCAAGCAAAGCGGCTCCGATTGAATCGGGGCTTTTTTTGTTAGCAGAAGTTTTTAACAAGGAATCATCATGACCAAAAGAACCGACAGCGTTTACCTGACCCTCCAAGGGGAACGTTACACTCCGTTTTCACTCGCGAAGAAACTCGGTGCCAAAGCGATTCTCGAGTCGGCTTCGTTTTCGCAGGGCGCAAACCGCTATTCCATTTTGATGCTCGAAGAAGCGTTCCACGTAATTGAAGATGATCAAGGCGTCGCCCTTCTCATCGGGGGAGAACGCAAACCGTATGCAGCGAAAGATATTTTGGATGCGCTGCAAGAAATTGCATCGGAAAATGAAAAGCCGGCGAAAATTCCTCTGCCTGCTTCGGGCATTGGATTTCTTTCTTATGAATTCTGCGCCCGCTGCGATACGATTCACTTGGCAAAGCAACGCGATGATTTGAATATTCCAGAATCCGAATTTGTCGTCGGGCACGTTTACATTGTCTTTGACCATTTTACGGATACACTTCATGTCTTCGGTTTGAATTATAACGAACACGAAATTGATTTGCAAAAAGCGATTGCAAAAATTCAAAAGAAACTTTCCAATTTGGATTTCTCGTATTTGGAAGCTCCCGAAGACGATTATCCGCATAAGATTATCACCGATTTGAAAAAGAGCCACGATGAATATGTGCATTATGTGGAAGAATTGAAAAAGCACATTATCGCGGGCGATATTATTCAAGCGGTGCCGTCTCGCCGTTTGCAAATTGAATCCGAAATGCCTGCGCTCGATGTTTATCGTCGTCTTCGCACTTTGAATCCGTCGCCGTATCTCCTTTATCTCGACTTCGGCGCTTATCAGTTGGTCGGTTCTTCGCCCGAAAGCTTAGTGCGTTCGCGCGGAGGAAAGTCTTCGATTCGTCCGATTGCGGGCACTTGCCGCCGAGGTAAAAATGATGCGGAAGATGAATATTTAAAGGAAAAACTTTCGAAAGATCCAAAGGAACGCGCAGAACATTTGATGCTCGTCGATTTGGCGCGCAACGATTTGGGTCGCGTTTGCGAACCGGGCACAGTGCATTTGACGCGGAATATGGAATGTGAATTATTCAGCCATGTGATTCACATCGTTTCGGAAGTCGAAGGCAACACGCGGAGCGATATGAAGCCGATTCAAGTTTTGCGTTCGGCATTCCCCGCGGGAACTGTCAGCGGTGCGCCGAAAATCAGCGCAATTGAAATCGTTTCGTCTCTCGAAAGTCATAAGCGGAATTTTTATGCGGGCGCAGTCGGTTACTTAGACGCCGATGGCGATTTGGATTTCTGCATTGCGATTCGTTGCGCATTAAAGCAAGGAAATATTTTCACATTGCAAGCGGGCTCGGGCATTGTTTACGCTTCGGATCCGGAACGCGAATGGGAAGAAACCAACGAAAAGTTGGGCGCAATGGTTCAAGTTTTGGAAACCAAGTAAGGAACAATTCACTTCGGAAAAATTTTTGAGGAATTTATGATTGTTATCATCGACAACTACGATTCGTTTACCTACAACATTTATCAAGCGATTACGCATATTACATCGGAACCGGTGACGGTTTTGCGTTCTAAGGAATGCACGATTGCGGATGTTGAAAAATTGAATCCTTCGCATTTGATTCTTTCTCCGGGTCCGGGGCGTCCTGAAAATGCGGGCATCACCGTCGAAGCGATTAAACATTTCGCGGGAAAGCTTCCGATTCTCGGCGTGTGCCTTGGGCATCAAGCGATTTGTTATGCGTTCGGCGCAAAAATTGTGCAGGCGAAATTTATCAAACACGGCATTGCCGAAGAAATGAGTTTAGACGGTCGCGGACTTTTCCGTCACATTGGAAAACGCGGAACATTTATGCGTTATCACAGTTTGGTCGTCGATGAAAGCACTCTTCCGCCGGAATTAGAAATTACCGCGCGCGCAGACGATGGCGACGTGATGGGCGTGCGTCACAAGACTCTCGATATCGAAGGCGTGCAATTCCATCCGGAATCGATTGCGGCAAAAGACGGCGAAATTTTCTTCCGTTCTTTCCTCAATTATCGTCGCGATTCTCTTCCGGTTTCTGCGTTCCTCAATAAAATTATCGCAAAGCAAGATTTGTCCCGCGAAGAAGCGGAACTCTTTATGGAAACTCTCACGGAAGGCATGTTAGACGAGCGGCAAACGGCTGCGATTTTAACGGCTTTGGCTGCGAAAGGCGCTGCGGCTTCGGAAATTGCGGGCTGCGCCGGCGTTTTCTGCAAAAAGAAAACTCCGTTCCCGTTTGACAAAAATATCGATGTCGCCGAAATCGTGGGCACGGGCGGCGATAGCAAAGGCAGTTTCAATATTAGTTCGTTCTCGGCGTTAATTTGCGCAAGTTGCGGATGCCCGGTGGCGAAGCACGGTAATCGTGCGGTTTCGAGCAAATCGGGTGCTGCAGACTTCTTTGAAAATCTCGGCATGCGTTTAGCGCTCAAACCATCGGAAGCTGCAGAAGTTTTGAAGAAGACGAATTTCGTATTCCTCTTTGCACAAGTTTATCACAGTGCGATGCGTTTTGCAGGCCCTGTCCGCAAAGCTCTCGGCATTAAAACCATCATGAATTTGATTGGACCTCTCACAAATCCTGCGGAAGCGAAGTATTTGATGCTCGGCGCTTACAGCAAAGATTTGCTTAAGCCGATGGCAGAAGCCGCAAAAATGCTCGGCGCAAAACATGTGCTCGCCATTTCGAGTTCCGACGGCTTTGATGAAATTTCTCCGAGCGTGCCGACTTACGCTTACGAAATCGACGAAAAGAATCAAGTTTTGGAATTTGTCATCGACCCGAAGAATTTTGGAATTCCGGCGGTGAATGATGACGAACTCCGCGGCGGAACGGGAGCCGAAAACGCTGCGATGGCCTTGGAACTGGCGAACGGAAAAGGTCGCGCGGCAATTCGTTACGCAGTGGGTTTAAACGCTGGCGCAACTCTCTTTGTCGCTCGCAAAGCAGCGAGCTTGGAAGAAGGTTACAAGATGGCGTTAAACGCACTCGATTCGGGACTTGTTGCCAAGAAAATCGAAGAAATTCGTCAACTGGCGAAATAAAAAAAAGCGCCCATTCGGGCGCGCGCTTTAAAGCAAAAGAGTCGCAAAATTGCGGCTCTTTTTTTGTGAAAAAATTATTTGATTGTCGTCGTAAAGCGGAGAGCGATACCGACATCGTCCAATTCTTTTTCGCTAAAGACGTTGAGTTGCGCTTTCGTGCGGCCGTAAGATTTGATGAGTGCAACTGCCCAAGCGAAATCGTCTGCGCCTTCGTTGATTTCGTCGCGGTCGCCGACGTGTTCGAGTTCAAACATCATGTGATCCAAAATGCCCATCGTCGGAATTTCTAAGCCGACATAGAACGGGAGATATTCAGAACCTTGAACGTCTTCGGGCTTAATCGCATTACCCGCAGCAATGCTTTCGGCGTTGACATCGGAATCGGTGGTGGTTTTAATGTAAGCGACTTCACCGTAGAGGCGCAAATTCTTGATAATCGAATACGATGCGTAACCGGCGACGCGGTGAGTTTGAGTTGCAGCTTGATTCATCGCATCCAAAGCGTTGACGCGGTAAGCAGCAGCGAGTTCGAGCGGGAAGCTGAATTTGAGACGTTCTTCGACGCGGACATAACCGGTGTTGAATTTATTGTCGTTGGTTGCAATCATCGCATTGAATGCAGACGGTCCGAATTTCCAACCGAGTTCAAATGCATCGTGCGAAATATCGCGCATCATAAAGCCGCGGACAGAAACATTCTTGTCGACGTAAGTACCGAAGTTGCTCGATTGCGACCAGTCCGTTTTCCAATGACCGAGTTTCAAATTGAACTTATGATTGCCCAAATTGTATTTGTAATTTCCCCAGTAAAGATCGGCGAGGAATTTATCGTAATTTTTGCCGTCGATGTTATTGCCAAAATGCGGGCCAAACATACGAATCATGATTTGCGCATCAAAATCTTCGGACTTATAAAGACCGCCAAAGTTTGCGCGGAACCAGAACGATTCTAAACCGTCGTCGTTGTTGTTCGCAATGCCTTGAGTTTGGATGTTCGCTTTGAGTTCAAAATTTTCAGCGATATCTGCAGCAGAAGCGCTGGCAGTAAATGCGAGAGCAAGCACAGCGGCTGCTTTCAAAAATTTCGTTTTCATTTCATCTCCTTAAAATGATTTGCCAAAGATAAAAAATATTGTAGGAAAATTTTTAGTTGGAGAACTTTTAATTGTAGTTTCTTGAATTCGCAAACATTTTTATTTTAAACGATAAACGAAAATAAAATCGAATATTCATTCGGAGTTTTTATGAATCGAATTCTCGTGGCTTTTACCCTTTCGGCTTGCGCACTTCTTTCGGCAAAGGATTTGGCTCCGAATAAAACACACGCTGTGCTCAATATTTCTTATACGAATTTCGACGATGTGCCGCAGAAAAATAAAACTCTCACCTTTGTCGGCGAAAAAAATGCTAAAAATAAAATCGTCGTCAAAACAAATGCCGCGGGCGAAGTTTCTTTTTTAATTCCGCGCGAAGATTCGTATAAAATTTTCTGCGAAAGTTTAACCGGACTTTTTGAATGCGGACAAACTCCCTATGTTTCGCCGCGGGCGAGTTACGGCTCCGTTAACGTTGCCTTTGACGATACGCGCGCCGAGCTCGAAGGCGTTTCGTTCAAAGCGGGCAGCGCTGAACTCATCCCGTCATCGCTTGCGACATTGAATAAAACCATCGCCGGCTTAAAGAAAAATGTGAAAGCTCGCGTTGAAATCGAAGGGCACACAAGTTCGGAAGGCAGCGAAGAATTGAATCAAAAACTTTCGGAAGAACGCGCGAATAGCGTCCGCGATTATATGATTCAAAAAGGCATTGCAAAAGAACGCGTAACCGCTGTCGGCTATGGATTTTCACGCCCGAAAGCGTCGAATGATACCGAAGAAGGACGCAGACAAAACCGCCGCATCGAAGTCCGCGTGACAAATCCCGAAGAAGTGGACGCGCATTAAAATTTTTATTTCTTCTTTTGTAATTCTAATTTAAATTAGGGACATGACAAATATTCCGGTTTCTTCTCAAATTCTCCGCGTGATTGAATCGCGGGGATTTTCTTCCTCTTCGACATGGACTCTCGCAGGCTCGGCGGGTTCGGGGCGCAAATATTACCGCGTTTCGGACGGCGAAAAAACGGCGATTCTGCAAACGAATGCATCGGCGAACGAAGACTTTGAACATTTCGTTTCTTTTGGAAAATCTTTCAGCGCATTCTCGCTTCCGACTCCCGAAATTTATGCGGTCGATGAAGAGTCTGCGCAAATTTTAATGCAGGATATGGGTGAGCAAACTTTGCTTTCGCAAGTGGTAAAAGACGGTGCACCCATTTCGGGAAGTGCCCGCGTTTTGTATCCGGTCGTCATCGACGCGCTGATTCGTTGGCAGGTTTCGAGTCCGAAATTTTTCCTTTCTCGGCCCGATATTGCGGCGCGGCGTTTTGATTATGCAGCTCTTAAATGGGAAACGGATTATTTCAAAACGAATTATCTGCAAAAGAAAAAAGGCATCGCCGAAATTCCGCAAGTCGTCGAAAATTTCTTTGCGACTCTCGCTTGCATGGTCGATACTCATCCGAAGGTTTTAATGCACCGTGATTTTCAATCGCAAAATGTGATGGTGCGCAGTTCTTCGGAAGTGGGCTTTGTCGATTTTCAGGGCGCTCGCCGCGGATCGCTTTTCTATGATATCGCATCGCTTCTTTGGGATCCATACGTTTCACTTCCCGAAGAAATGGTCGTCGATTTCTTTGATGAATGGTTCCGCGATTATCCGCTCGTTTCCGAATCGTTTAGCCGCGAAGAAGCGTGGACGCTCTTCTTGCAAGCAGCGTTACAGCGTTTAATGCAAGCGATGGGCGCGTTCTGCTTCCTTTTGACAGAAAAGAAAATCGAAAGCTTTGAGCAATATATTGAACCCGGCAAAAAAAGACTTCTCCGCGTTTTGGAATTATACGAACCGTTAAGTCCATCGCGACACGAAGCGATTACATTCTTAAAAAATGCGCTCGCATAAAATTTCTTGAAAAAAGCTCCGCAATTTGCGGAGCTTTTTGTATTTCTTTAAATCCGCGCGCCACTATCTACATTCCTAATTTCTCATTGCCCGCAAAGCGGGCTGCACACTTCGAAGAAGTGTGCACTCATTTTTCATTAAAAAAAGAACCCCGAAGGGTTCTTTTTTTACAAGGCTTTGATTTCGTCAATCGTGAGGCCGGTAACCTTTGCAATGGTCTTAATCGGGATTCCTTCTTTCAAGAAGCCTTTGGCGAGGGAAATCTTTTCTTTCGCACGCCCTTCCTTACGACCTTTGGAAAGTCCTTTAGAAAGCCCTTTGGAAATTCCTTCCGCAAGCGCCTCAGCCTTACCTGCAGCGAGCCTTTGGCGAAAGACATCGCCGGCGCTGACGAATCCGTACTTTTGTCCGATGCTTACGAATGCCATATCTAACTCCTTGAGGATGCTTTCGCCCAAATACTCCTTCAAATATACACTAATTTTTTCGAGCAAGTTTTTCGCTTCATCGTAAGGAATCTGCGTTAAGGCTTTTTGAAATTTGGGAAGAATCGCCAACAATTTTTTCCGGTTAAATGCATATTTCATTGCGGTTACGCCCATCGCAGTTACAACATCATCGCAGCCGATGCAATCTTCGTCCGAAATCATTTTCATGTCGATGAAATGGCATTGAAATGGCAACACAGGCTTAAAAAAGTAATCGGAATAATTTTTACGCAAAAGTTTAAACGGGTCCCACGGACCTTTGCCGTTGTAAAAAATGAAAGCCCGCGTCGGCATTACGTCAACCAAATCGTTCTGCAATTTCATCACTTTATTTACATAGCGAGAAATTTGGGCAAAGACGAATTTATCCGAGCCTGATTTATGCTCCAACAGAATCCCAACCACAGTGGGATGCCCTTTCGCAGCTTTCACGCGGAAAGCTAAATCGGCTTCGCCAGTTTCATCGACTTCGGAATACGAATCCGGAATCCGCTCGAGCGAATTCAAATTGATAGCTTTCAAAAACTCAGCGATTTCCGGTTTTTGCTTCGCACACAATTTCAACAACGCCCGCAGATGATTTTTGTCGGCAAAAAGCCAGCGAAAGAAAGCGTCATGACTGCGACGAGAATTTTTATTCGTCATTTTGTTCTCCATTGGGAACGCCCCCAAAAAAGCGGATATGGACAATTTTCCCTATCTAAGAGTATAGACGCTTTAATCAGCAAAAATGCACCAAAAGTAAAGAAGATTTTACTTAAAAACGAAAAAAGTGGAATGCAAGATCTTAGAACTTAGATTTTAGAGCTTAGATTTCTAAGTTCAAAGTTCTCAGCTCTAAGTTCTCACCCCCCCGCGCGGCGAAGCCGCCATTATTTCCAATTGTGCATTGTTAATTGTTAATAATGCATTGGCTAATAATGCATAATTGATAATTCACAATTAAAAAGTGAGCCGGCGTATACGCCCGCGCCCTTTTTTGTCATCCTGAACGGAGCCGAAGGCGAAGTGAACGGATCTAGCAGTTCATATTAAGCCAAAAATTTTTAAAGATGACTTCCCGCAGCCAAAATGTGCCCAAAAATTTTTAAAGATGAGTTCCCGGCGTCAAAAAATATTGGCTGGAAATTTGATTTGAACCCTCCATCCGAAAAAATAATGGCTAGAAATTTCATTTGAACTGTCCATCCGAAAAAATAGTGGCTAGAAATTTCATTTGAAACGTCCACGGCAAAAAATGAGGACTTAGTTTCCCTTTTGCGTCCGCAAAAGGAAAAGCCCGCTTGGATTCAATTTATAATGGATAATTCACAATGCATAATTAGAGAGTTAGGCGCTTCGCGCGGGGTAATGCAAGATCTTAGAGCTTAGATTTTAGAGCTTAGAATTCCTAAGTTCAAAGTTCTCTGCTCTAAGTTCTCAAAACCCCACGCACAAGCGGCGCGTTCCATCTGAAACTTTGGAGGCTGGAGCTTAGAATTTCTCAGTTCTAAGTTCTAAGCTCTCAGTTCTTAAAAAGTATTATATTTCACTCATATTCGGAGGAGTTTGGCTTTTTTGGTTAAATAGGGGTTCTGTCAAATAAACGGTGACATTTAGTTTTTGTTAGCTAAAAAAAGAGCTTTGAAATTTCAAAATTGAAGAAGCGAAAAGCAAAATCAAAGCGATGTTTTTTCAACTCGATTTT
>NZ_QGHD01000036.1 GCF_003148885.1 Hallerella porci
GCAAAGACAGTCCTACAAGAGAACCTTGAAGAAGGTCCATCGTGACCAGCGTTTCCGCAATCACCCGAAGAACGGCAAGAAGGCTCACAAGGCAGATCGCAGGCTGAAGACAATCGCGGGACGGCTCGTCCGTGAATTAGAGCGAAATCTCGCCAGCAAGAACTTGTTGAACACGTACAAAGAAAAAATCGAGCTTTTCAAAAAAGTTCTGGCACAGAAGAAATGCGACAAGGACAAGGTCTATTCGCTTCACGAACCCGAAGTAAAATGCATCGGCAAGGGCAAGGAACACAAGAAATACGAGTTCGGCAACAAGGTGTCAATCGCCCGGAGCTACAGCGGCATCATTGTCGGCGCGGTCTCGTTCCGGGACGAGTATGACGGACATACGATAGACGATACGCTTGACCATGTTGAACAAATGCTTGGATTCAGGCCGAGCCGGGCCGCATGCGACCGGGGCTACCGCGGACAAAAGGAATCCGGAACGACAAAGATCGTAATACCGGACGTCCCGAAGAAAAACGCGACTTACTACCAGAAGAAAAAGGCTCACAAGCTTTTTTGCAAGAGGGCTGGCATCGAACCAATCAATGGTCACTTGAAGAGCGACCACCGCATGGGTCGCAACTTCTACAAGGGAATCTTTGGCGACATGCTCAATGCAAAGCTTGCAGCAGCGGCGTTCAACTTCAAGAGGGCCATGAGGCGCTTTTTTGTCCTGTTGGAATGGCTATACTGTTTTTGCCTTCTGTGGAACGGAATGAACAAAAAATGCGAACGTCCTTATCTTGCGTTCGCAAAGTGACCTTTTTAAGGGACGACTATTTAATGAGTTGAGAGATGGAAGAGAAGATTACTCTTACTTTTTCATTAATGAAAAATCCTTTTTTGGTGAAGCGGAATTTCGTTTTCATTCTACAAAACTTTTTGAATTACAGTATGGATATGTTGATGAATGCCGTATACCAATTGCAATCCCTGAATTCCGTTCGTTTGATTCATCAAAAAATTATTTCTATTACTGTTTTATAGAAAATACTGTTCGTTATAAATTTCACAAATTGGTTAATGGAGATTCTTTATATTTTGCTAGTGGAGGTTTGCGTTACAATCCATTCCTCGTTTTTCAATCAGAAAATGAACGAGAAGAATTTGAGGAATATCTTAGGAATATTCCAGATTTAGAGACAAAGATTGTAACTCATGAATTCGGTAATTCTCTTTATAAGGTTAAACCGTATGAAAATTTACGTTTTTTGGCGTTTGCCATAGATGTATATAAAGAATGGATGAATGCATAGTCTGTTTAAAAAGATATGAATAATGGTTGGGCGTATGTCAAATTTACAAGATGCTGAAAAGAAAGTAAAAAAGATTCTTGAAAAGTGGCCGAATGGAGCCACTTGCCAGCAGATATTGTCCCCGGCAGAAGGTGGCAATGCTGTTGTTTTCTTTTTTTCAGATGGAACAAATGAATTTGCTTTTAAATATTTAAACAATAGGAATATAGAAGCAAAAGAAAGATTTAAGAATGAGATTGATGTTGTAGAACGAAATTTCTCTATTGTTTCTGGAATTCTTCCAATTATTCAATCATCTAAAGATGATTTCTGGTATACAATGCCAATTGCTCAAAAAATTGAAGAGTATTTGGTTGGGAAACCTTTTGAAGAGGTAGTAAAAGGTATTGCTCAATTAGCGGAAACATTAGAAAAACTTCATGAATTGGAAATATCTCATAGAGATATAAAACCGGACAATATTTACTTCTATAATAATCGTTTCTCATTAGGAGATTTTGGATTAGTTAGTTTTCCTGATAGTGGTGATTTGACAAAATCTACACGTGGTGTGGGAGCTGTGTTTACAATGGCTCCCGAGATGAGGCGTTATCCTGATAAAGCTGATGGGAAAAAAGCAGACGTGTATTCTCTTGCCAAAACTTTGTGGATTTTATTGTGCGAAGATAAAAAAGGATTTGAGGGTACGTATGATAGCTTAGAACCAAAAATTTCATTAAGAAAAAATCTAATTTTTAAAGAAATTCGGAAAGATCGCTATTTAGCTGGTTTGGAAATACTTCTAAAAAGGGCGACAGAATATGATCCTGATAATCGCCCTAGTATGTCGGAATTTAAAAACGAATTAAATCGTTTTATAGGTATAGACTCTGATAGTGATTATGCTCAAGCTGATGAATGGAATTACCTTAACGAACTTCTTTTCAGTAAGAATATTCCGACCTCGGCGAAATGGACAAGTTTGGATTCTATCGTTGATGTCCTGAATATAGTTGGAATGAGCTCAGCTTTTAATCACATGTTTGGCCCTGATGGGGGTGGGCTGGATTTTGATTATGCAAAATTGGCGAATGAGAAAAATTGCATTTGTCTTGTGACTCAAAAAATTTTTCAATTAGTGATGAAGCCTGAAGTGCTCGTATATGAAAGATTTCCAGATTATCGATGGAATTACTTTTTATTGAAATTGGCTCCTTTGAGTCCTGTTTTAGGAGAGTTCGAATCTGATTTCAGTGAAATGTTGGTTGAAGATTTTCCGTCTCATTATGTTTCTGCGAAAACTGCTCAATATGGGGTGTACGACTATGATTCTGGCAAGCCATTGCCAAAAGGATTTTGTGTTGTACATAGATATGTAGGCGGCTCTTTCTTAATAGCACTTAAAAGTGGTTATTACAACGGTATTGCTGGAGCGTATGATGGTCGGCATAATGTTGTTTCTCCAGATGATTTCTTAAAATATGTAAGGCGTCTTGGTTTTAGTTTAGATAAAATATTCAGAGAGCTTCGAAAAAAGATACCTATAACGAAGTTTAGTGATGATGAACTAAAAACACGTATATTATCTTTAGATTTGTTTAATAAAAATCCGTTTGAAACAGAAGAGGAAGAAAAAAAAGTTCCTAAGGAAGATCATTTAAAAAAGGAACAGTATATATTAAGTAATGCATCTTTGTGGCATTTTGATGATTTACTTCCCCAAAATCAAGATGCAAAGTCAGGAGCGAAATTTTATTTTACGTTTTCTATAAATTCAATCACATTTGGAGAAACTCCGACAAGATTTTATCTTAACAAAAAAAGAATTCTCGTTTCGTATAAAACTTTATTCAAAGGGCCTCCATTAGAGGATTGTTTCTTTGTTTATGACAGAAACCAGTCAAAAGAACTTGAAAGACAAATAACTAAAAGAATAAATCAATTCTTAAATAATGGTGGTTTTCAACCATTGGGTGTATCGGACTACACCATAAATATTGAAATACGTAAAAATATAAATCCGCAAAGATTGTTTACAAAAGATGAATTACGAGAAGTCATTCTTGCGGCTGACGATAGATTAGATAACATTTTAGTTATTGATGAAAATGGTTTTGCTCACATTGTTCAAGATGATACGTTTTTATTCCCTGTTCGCAATAGTATATGGTGTCACGGAAATAAGTATGCTGGGAAATATTCTGATTTAAACCATTTAGATAAGGTGTATTCTTATATGCTTTGTGCCTGGCTTGAATATTTGAAGACAGGAGAGCATCAGTATACGAGTGACTGTGTAATTCAAACGTCGGATGATGAGATGATAAATGAGATAAAACAAATATGCGGAATTTCATAATGTAAAGAAAAAACAGTAAGAATGATACTATATTAATTCATACATATGCCTTCAACAACCGACCTTCTTTCACGTGACCAATTCGTATCCATAGTCTCCAATATTGTTGATTCCAAAATTAAGCAAAAGGAAGGCTATTCCTTTGCAATTGATGGTGAATGGGGTTGCGGAAAAACGACCGTTCTTGATATTCTTGAAGAACGCTTGAAAAGCAGATGTCTTGTTGTCCGGTATAATTGTTGGAAGTATGATTTTTACGAAGAGCCTTTGATTGCTTTGCTTTCGGAATTTGCAAAGGCGATAAATTCAGAGCAATCGTTTGACTATGAAGAACAAGAAAAGAAGGCTTGGAAGATTGCCGGAAAAATCTGTTCAGATGTGACTTCTAAGTTGATCCAGGTTGGAACCGGCTTAGATATAAAAGCTGCTGTTGAATATGTAAATTCCTTGCGGACTATTGCAGAAGAAGAGCGTATACAGATTGAAAATGTAAACGACAAGCTTCCAATTGAATTTCTAATTGAACAGATTCAAAATGATTTGGGGACGCTTTCGTCGTTTGAAAATCGTGGCATCGTTTTAATGGTTGATGAATTGGACCGTTGTTTGCCAGATTATGCAATTAAGGTTCTAGAAAGATTGCATCATTTTTGCGGTAATACAAGGATAATCCAGATTCTAGCAATCAACAAAAAGGAGATATCGGGGAGTATTGCGAAGGCTTTTGGATATCCTAATGCAGAACCTGAAAAGGTTGAGCATTTTGCAAGTCATTATATGCAAAAATTCATTGATATGACATTGTTGCTGGATAATGGAACTATAAATGATCCGCAAACATTGCTGTTTTCCTCGCTTGAAAATTTATTTACAGAATACGATAATCTTGACAAAACCTTCGTGGCGGATTTCATCCGGAATGTTCTGAAAGATATTCCTATGCGTAATTTGAAGCAAGTTGTAAAGGCCGTAAGTTCTATGCATAGTTTGTGCCTTTGCGAATATCCCGAAAAAGAACGTAAATTTTCATATGCGTTAATGTGTGCTGAGATATTGGAATGCGTGCAGGGATATTATTTTAATGGTGCTCACGACATAGACGTTGATTTTTCAAAATCAAATTCAATTCGTATTGCGTTGAAGGTGCCTTCGTTAAGTATTGAACGTAATAATGTTTTGAATCATAGAGCATTTCGTAATCGTGCAGAAGAGATGTTCTCTTGTAGGACAAAGCTAGTAGATCCTTTTTATACAAGTTATAGCGGTGATGTATATGAATTTTATATAGAAACCCCTGTACAAAAAGTGCTGCGTCTTTTTGCCCCTGACCAATCAAAAAACATTGGTTATAAAACTATCCCTCCTGAATATTTGATGAAGGATATAGAGTTTTTTAAAATCTTTAAAAAGAATCTCGATGTGCTGAGAATTCAGTGAACTGAGGAATTCTGCTTGAAATTTCCTGAAAAAGAATAAAGATCACTTATGCCCACCCCTAAATTCCCCATATCCCATGTCCTTGTGGACTGCGAAAATGTCGGGCTGAACGGCCTGACCGACCTTGTCGTGAATACAGACAGCTCTCCGCTGAAGTTCGTGCTGTTCCACAATTCTACAAACAAGATAAACCTTTCGCTTACGCAGCTGAAGGATTTCGGCTACGCCCTGAACGAGGGTCGCGTCGAACTTGTGGAACTTGCGATTCCCGAGAAGATGACCAAGAAGCAGGCCGAAAATGCGCTCGACTTCTACATCGCATTTTACATGGGCCAGGTGATGCCCCGCGAACCGTTCAACAGCCATTGCGTGATTCTTTCGAAAGATCACGACTACGACCCGCTCGTCCTGCACGTGCAAAAGCAGTTCGGCGAAGACCGCTGCGAACGCGTGGAATCGTACGAGGAACTGGCGAAACGCCTGGGGCTAATCGCGAAACCACAGGAAGCGAAAAAGGTCGCTGCGCCCAAGAAGCCCGCTCCGCAACCGGCGAAGGCCGCGAAAAAGGCTACGCCACAAAAGGCATTTGACTTGCAAAAGTCTCTCGAAAAGGCGAAGGCGAATCTGAAGGGTATGTCAAAGAATCCGCCCACCACCAAGGCCAAGTTGCAGAAGACGCTAAAGAACTGGTTCGCTGCAGAAAAGCTGACCGACGCAAATATTCAAAGCCTGATAGACTCCCTCCAAAACGCAGGTTTCCTGGAACTCTCGAAAACCAATCAGGTTAAGTATAAATGATTGCGGTAAAAAACATGAATAACTCATTTTGTCACTTTGTGTCAAGTCGATGGAGTTATATTTAGGTAGAATAGAAATCCTGAACGGCGATAAATTTAAAAATTGGCGATAAATCGGTGATAAACGCTAAAAACGGCGATAAAAGTGGCGATAAAAAATAATGTCTGAAGTCTTTATCATAGGTGCCGGTTGCAGTGTCCCGTACGGATTTCCTACGGGCACTATGCTGATGCAGAATTTGAAAAATTTCGACTACGGCAGAAAATTTCCTAGAAAAAATTATAGCGATGGTGATATTTTCCTAGTTGACTACATCAGGGGATACGAGACCGTGACGGAATGCAGACAAGGTCGCCTAGGCCGGACTAATTCAACGAAGAAATCAATTTTTTCTGTTGGAAAAAGTGAACCACTTTACTCGCTGACCTTAGCGAGAAACTACTTCGCTTTAAAAACCCAAAAGCGATACAATATATAGCTGACCACGATATAAGCCAAATTCGCCAAAACATTGGCGACATAGCCCGCGCTAAAATAATTTCCCGCTGCCGGCACCGCTTCTTTCAGCGATTCCAGAACAAATAAATTCACCAGATAGGCACACAAAAAGACGACGGCAAATCGAAGCATTTCTCTGGATTTTCGATTTTTGCTTTTAAAATTCCACGAGCGATTCATGATATAAGAATTGATACCGCCCGCGACAAAACCCAAAAAATTGGAAAGTTCCAAATTCCAATGGAAACATTCATATAAAATCCAAACGACAACAAAAGTAATCGCCGTATTGACGATTCCAATGAGATTATAACGAATAAAATGCCGCATATTTTCGCCTAGGAACGCGAGGAAAAACGATTGCGGAAATCGCGTTCGATTTCTTCCGAATCCGAGATTTCACGATGGCGCATCAGCAATTTTCCGTCACAAATAACGGTGTCGATGACCGAGGAATTTGCCGCATAAACCCAATTGGAAACGACATCTCCCGTCGCAAAACACGGCTCACCCAAATTCAGCAAAAGCGCATCGGCGAGTTTTCCTTCGGCGATAACGCCCGCATTCAAACCGAATGCTTCTGCACCATTCCGCGTGGCCATTTTCAAAGTGTCCGTCGCCGAAAGAACCGTCGGATCGCCCGAAGTCATTTTAGCGAGCAGCGATGCGAATTTCATTTCTTCCCGCATATCCAAATTGTTGTTCGACGCTGCACCGTCCGTCCCCAACGCGACGCGAATACCGTGTTCCAAAAAGCGTTTCATTTGAAATGTTCCGCTGGAAAGTTTCATATTGGAGCAAGGATTGTGCGCACAAGTCGCTTTGCGTTTGGCGAGAATTTGCAAATCTTTTTCGGAAACATGAACGAGATGCGCTGCCACCGTTCTTTCCGAAAGGACGCCGAGAGAATCTAAAAATTCAACCGGTGAAAGTCCCTGCGTCGGCGTCACGCTTCCGCGTTCTTCGTGTTCAGTTTCTGCCACATGAATATGATACGGCAAAAGAAAACGTTCCGAAATTTCTGCGCAGCGTTTTAAAGTTTCCGCAGAATTTGTATAAATCGCATGCGGCGCAATAGCGAGCTGCACTCGCCCCGAATAATCCGCCAAATTTTCTTCGACAAATTGGCAATTTTCTTCGAAATCTTTTTTGAGCAAATCGGCAAAAGTAACGCCAATGGAAGCGCGAATTCCTAATTCCCGCGCGGCGAGCGCTGTCTCGGTGCGGAACCAATACATATCGGCAAAGAAGACCGTTCCCGAGCGAATCATTTCGAGAATCGCATAACGCGAAGCGATGTAAACATCTTCTGGAGTGAGCGAAGCTTCTCGCGGCCAAATATATTTTTCGAGCCAAATTTTTAGCGGCACATCATCGGACAAACCGCGACAAAATGTCATCGCTGCATGCGTGTGCGTATTATAAAATGCAGGAACAATCGCAAAATGCGAGCCATCGATAATTACCGAATTCGGATCCGAAACCGAAAGAGTTTTTTCTTTTGCAATTTTTTGAAAAATATTTTCTTGAATTAAAATGTCCACGCGTTCATCATCGAGAAGCACCGATTGAATTAAAATTTGACTCATTTTATCCTCCGAAAAGTGAAGAATTTTCAATAAAAGTAATCCAACTTTGCACTTGCAAAATTGCCGAATGCGGCCACATCAATGCTGCAGAAAATCCTTCTTCGCAAAGAAGAATTACAAACGGAATCCACAATAAATTGAAAAATAAAATTGCCGCATACGAAAAAAAGTATCCGTAAATTTGTAAGTCGGTTTGATACGGACGCGCTTCATGAAAAACGCTCATCCCATGAAACGCCACGAAAAATCCCACCAAGCCCTGCGCCACTTTCCGCGCTTCGGGAATTAAAATGAGCGAAAGCAGCGAAACGAAAAATGCAAAGAGCGGAAATGTATAAGGCGCAAGCGAAATCATCGGATTATGCCTGCCATAAAATGTCACAGAGCCACCTTCTTCTGCGTGAGCTGAGAACGATTCAATTTTTCGAAAAGAAAGCAGCGCAAAAAATGTATGATTCAATTCATGACAAAATGTTTCAGCAAATTCCAAATTACGCCCGAGAATTGCGAGTAAAATTTTGAGCACAAAGTAAGCTGCAAATCCGATCAGCGGAAAGAGATAATTTTGAAGCGAATCAATTGCATTTTTATCGAGCACCGCAAAAAAATTCCAAGCCGAACGAATCAGCGCAAAAAAGAGAACGATCATCGCAACCGCTGCCACATAGCGAATTCCCTTCGCGCCCGAGAAACGGTAACCGATTAAAATTCCTAAAAGCGAAAGCATTACGGCGTCATATCCAAAGAATCTAACGTTTTTTGCATCGCTGCATCGACCGCTTTTAAACTATCCAAAGTCGCTTTTGTTTTTTCCACTTGAAGATTCACTTTTTCTAATTGCGATTGTTTTTGCGCAATTTCTTTTTCCGCTTCTTTGTCAGCACAAGAAACTACAAATCCAAACAAAATAAAAACCCATAAAATTTTTTGCATAAAATCCTCTGCGCAAAAGTTAACTAGAAATTAGAAATTAGGCAAAGCCTGCGCCATTTTTGACGGCAAAAATTTTTCTACTTTCCACAAAATGGAAGATTCCGAAAATTTTGAATTGATGCTCCCCGTCGGCGACAAAGATATGTTTTTTGCCGCCATCGCTAATGGTGCCAACGCGGTTTACTTCGGCGTTCCGCATTGGAATGCTCGTGGCAGAACACAAGACTTTTCATTTGAAGATATTCGCCGTATGATTCGCTACGCCCGCGTACGTCATGTGAAAACTTTTTTGGCGATGAACATTCTCGTCTTCGAAGATGAAATGGACGACCTTCCCAATTTCATTGATTGCTTAGCGGAACTCGAACCCGATGCAGTTATCGTTCAAGATGTCGGACTCATGCGACTTTTCCAAGCGGTTGCGCCCGGAATCGAAGTGCACGCATCCACGCAGATGACGATTGCGTCCAAAGAAGGCGTGGAAATGGCGAGACGACTCGGCTGCACGCGCGCAGTCCTTGCCCGCGAACTTTCTCTTCACGACATTCGCACGATTGCTGAAAATTCTCCGCTCGAACTCGAAGTTTTTGTGCACGGTGCGCTTTGCGTTTCGTTTAGCGGTCAATGTTTAACGAGTGAAAATATCGGCGGACGTTCAGCGAATCGCGGCCAATGCGCTCAAAGTTGTCGTCTTCCGTATAAAATGCTCGTGGACGGAAAACCGTTTGATTTGCACGGAAAAAATTATTTATTCAGTCCGCGCGATCTTTCGGCTTTAGACGATATCGATGAATTAAAAAGCATCGGCGTCAAATCATTTAAAGTCGAAGGGCGATTAAAAAGTCCGGAATATGTCGCAGCGGTCACGCGCGCTTTCCGCAAAAAAATCGACGGCGAAATCGTCTCGAACGAAGACCGCGAACCGTTAGAAGTTTTATTTTCTCGCGGACTCGGTCCCGGTTGGCTTCACGGCGTCGATCAGCAAAATTTGGTCAACGGAAATTTTTCCAATCATCACGGAATGCATCTCGGCAAAGTTTTGCACATCGACCGCAAAGGAATTACCGTCGAAGGAATTCATCATTTAGAAGCGGGCGATGGCATTTTATTTGAAAATCCGGGCGAAGAAAATTCCACCGGAAGCCGACTTTTTTCCTACAAAATTTCAGGGGAAAATACCGTTTTAGAATTTGCCAATACATTCCCTTTGCAAAGCGTTTCGCTCGGAATGGATGCGTTCCGCAATGATTCGCCTGCGATGGAAAAACGCTTGCGCAAAACATTCTCCGATCGCACAAACGAAAAACGCACGCCCATTCAGCTCAAACTTTCCGGAGAATTCGGCGAACCTTTAACTCTCGAAATTCAAGATGAAGACGGAAACAATGTCATTGCCAAAGCGGAAAAGCCCTTAGAAAAAGCACGCACGCCGCAAGAAAATTTTGAACGCATTCGAAATGAACTCGCCGCCCTTTCGGGAACCGCTTATGCTGCAGATCAAATTTCTCTTGAAATTCCTGCGGGCGCATTTATTTTGGACAAAGAAATTCGCCAATTAAAAAAGCAAGCAATTCTCTTTTTGAACGATACGCGTTTACTGCGCGCAAGCATTACTCCCGAAAAATTATTCGGCATCGGGTCCGAAATTTCTGCCGCTGCGGGAACCGATTTACTTTTACTTTCTCGCTCGGCTTATCATAGTGAAACGCCCGCAGAAAAAACGCAAATCACCGTTCTCATTCGCCGTCCGTGGCAACTTGAAAAATTAAAAGGCGCCTCTATTGATCGCGTCATTTTGGATTTGGATTGGGGCGTCGATTACAAGAAGCCGATGGAAATTGCTCGCAGTCTCGGATTCCAAGTAGGCATTGCGACTATTCGCGTTCTCCGCGAAGGCGAAACAAAAAATTTGGATAAAATCGTCGATTTAAAACCCGATTTTATTTTAGTGCGAAATCCGGGCGCGTTAATTTATCTGCAAAAATCCGGCATTCCTCTCGAAGGCGATTACAGTTTAAATATTTCCAATTCGCTTTCTGCAGAATGGTTCCTCAACGAAGGACTTTCCACGCTGCATCCGTCGTTGGATTTGAACGCAGCCGGAACAGAATGCTTGTTAAAAAATTTCGGCGGTTCGCATTTTGAAATTTCTGTATTCGAACACTTGCCCGCATTTTACATGGAGCATTGTTTGTATGCTGCAAATCTCACAAAGGCGAATCAATTCCCTTATTGCGGACAAATCTGTTCGAAGCATCACATCGATATCGTCGATCATAAAGGCGCGCGCCATTCTCTCGTTCCCGATGCAGAATGCCGCAACACTCTTTATTTAGAACGGCCGCAGTCAGCGCTGAATTTAGTTCCTGCATTTAAACAACTCGGCGTGAATAAATTCCGCTTAGAAATGCTCGAAGAAAGTGCAAGCGAAACAGCAGACAAAGTCCGCCTTTACGCCGAAGCTTTACGCGGACGCCTTTCTTTAAAAACCGCCGCTAAACTCATCGGCGCCGAAGAAAAATACGGAGTCGCTCAAGGGCAACTTTACCATACCGAAGTTTGGCAAAATCGCAAAAAATAAACGCAACGTTTTCACGCTGCGTTCAAAATTTTGCAAACAGAAAACTCCTCCAAAGAGGAGTTTTTCTTTTACATTTCTTCCAAATGTTTGCCCTTCGTTTCGTTGATGAATTTCACCACGAAGAAGATACTAATCGCTGCAAACAATGTGTAGAGCAAATAAGTCGGGCCGACACCGATGCCCGATTTTCCAGTGAGAATTGGGAAAGACCAACTGACGAGGAAGTTTGCAAACCATTGTACAAGGCCGCAAATCGAAATAGCCACAGCACGAATACGGTTGTTGAACATTTCGCCGAGCATCACCCACATCACCGGGCCCCAAGTCATCGCAAAGAATGCGACGTAGAGGTTTGCAGCAATCAAAGCGACCACAGCGCCACCGCCGAGAGAACCGTCCGCATTTGCATTCAAGAAGCACATAGCGAGCGCGCCGAGAGTAAATGTCATGCCGATGGAACCGATGAGAAGAAGCGGTTTACGTCCGAGTTTATCGACCAAGAGAATAGCAAAGACAGTCATCACCATATTGATGGTACTGTTAATCAAGCTCGAAAGGAATGCATCGCTTTCGCCAAAGCCAACGCTCTGCCAAAGAATCGTACCGTAATAGAAAATCACGTTAATGCCCACGAGTTGCTGAAGCACAGCGAGACCGAGACCCGCCCAAAGCACCGGCGTAATGCGTTTCTTGCCCGAAGTCAAAGTTTCCAACAAATCCGAAAGATGATGGCGTTTTTCTTCGCCAAAGGATTTTTGAATATCGGCAACATGCGCATCCAAATTTTCGGGATTAATTCTTGCAATCACCGCTTTCGCTTCTTCAATTTTTCCTTGCGAAACCAAGAAACGCGGAGATTCTGGAAGTTTGAGAGCTGCAACGCCATACATTACCGCCGGAATAATTTCAATCCAGAACATGATTTGCCACGCTTTGAATCCGCCGACGAGCACTTCATTTGCGCCATTCGAAAGCCGCACAATGATATAGTTCGAAAGAAGAGAAGAGAAAATACCGACGACAATTGCCATCTGCTGCATCGAACCTAAACGGCCGCGCAGATGTGCCGGAGCGGTTTCTGCGATATAAATCGGAGCGATGATACTCGCCATGCCGACGCCCACGCCGCCGATCACACGCCAAACAATAAAGTCCGGAACTCCAAACGGAACCCCGGAACCAATCGCGCTCACCGTAAAAAGAATTGCTGCTGCCAACATGCATTTTACACGTCCGAATGCATCGGCTAAACGCCCCGCAAAATAAGCACCAATCGCTGCCCCAATCAAAGAAAGCGCAACGGCTAAACCAAGCTGATGGTCAGTCATTGCAAAGTGCGCTTTCAAAGCCCCATTCGCTCCGTTAATCACCGAGGAATCGAAGCCAAACAAAAAGCCACCGAGAGCTGCCGCCATCGTAATTTTCACCACGTGTCCAAGAGACACTTGAGATGTAGATTTCATAAAAGCCTCCGTTTGGATAGTTTTCTCCCAATATACAGAAAAATTTTTTACAGAATATAGATTATATTCCAAATTGGTTGAATTTATTTTCCTTTTCTCAAATCTCTAAAAATAGCGGTTCAAAAATTACGTTTTCTTTGAATTTGTATTTAAATACAAACTAATTTTGAAAAATTTTGCACAAAAAAACGCGGCCTCAAACAAGGTCGCGTTCTTTGAATTTTCGAAAGAATTACTTCTTCTTCACATTCGTTTTGCCGAAGTCGACATTCGTCTTCTTGCCGAGAAGAAGAGCGCGAGTCTTCAACGGAAGACCGAAGCAACGGATGAATCCCGAAGCATCCTTCTGGTCGTACATTTCGACATTTGCGAAACCGCCGAGGTTCATATCGTACAAGCTGTACGGGCTCTTCATGCCAGCCGGAATCACATTGCCCTTGTAGAGTTTCAAGCGAACGTCGCCGGTGACCACTTTCTGCGTTTCGGTGATGAATGCATCCATCGCCTGACGGAGCGGAGTGAACCACTGTCCGTTGTAAACGAGGTTTGCATAAGTCATCGCCATCTTTTGCTTTTCGAACATCGTTTCCTTATCGAGAACGAGTTGTTCCAAGCATTCGTGTGCCTTGTACAAAAGCGTTCCACCCGGAGTTTCATAAACGCCGCGGCTCTTGAGGCCGACGAGACGGTCTTCGACGATGTCGATCAAACCGCAAGCGTGTTCGCCAGCGATTGCATTCAACTTTTCGAGGAGTTCCACAGCACCCATCTTCTTACCGTCGAGAGCAACCGGAGTTCCCTTGTCGAAAGAAATGGTGACGTAGCCCGCTTTGTTCGGAGCTTTTTCATAAGTGTTCGTATGCTTCAGCATATCATACTTATGTTCCTTATCCGGTTCTTCCAAAATGCCACCTTCGTGAGAAAGGTGCCAAAGGTTACCGTCTTCGGAATAAATCTTTGTTTTCGAGATGCCGGTGTGCGGAATCTTATGAGCGTCCAAGTAGTCGATCATGCTTTCGCGATCGTTGAATTCCCACTTCGGATCTTTCCACGGAGCAATCACCGTAAGAGACGGATCGAGTGCTGCATAAGTGAGTTCGAAACGAACTTGGTCATTGCCTTTGCCCGTTGCACCATGAGCCACTGCGTAAGCGCCTTCCATCTGAGCAATCTTCACCTGATACTTAGCAATCAACGGACGAGCGAAAGACGTGCCGAGAAGATAAGTGCCTTCATACTTTGCGCCAGCGCGAACAGTCGGCCACACATAATCTTCGAGGAATTCCTTTTTGAGGTCGAGAACGTAGCACTTCGAAGCACCCGTTGCGAGAGCTTTTTCTTCCAAAGCTTTTTCGCTCGGAAAATCGTTTTGACCTAAATCCGCTGCAAATGCGATAACTTCGCAATCGTAGTTATCCTTGAGCCACGGAATGATAACGGAGGTGTCAAGTCCACCGCTATAAGCGAGGACGACCTTTTTCTTGGAATTTTTAGCAGTTTTTGCCATTTTTTTGTCCTTTGAAAATTGACTTTAATAATATAGCACAATTTGCATTTCATTTTCACATTTTCATGCGGGAAATTTTATCGAAAACGCATTCTTTTTTGCTTTTTCAACGATTTAAATGTAGTTTTTAGGCAATGCTTCAACGTTCATTTGAAATTACTAAGTCGCAAACCTTGAAAAAGGTTTTAAAATCCATCGCTCAAATGGACGAATATAAAGCGGCAAATGATCGGCTCATCGTCATCAACGAGCCCGAATGCAAACGCAAATTTATCGAAAAAGAACTCGAGGAAATTAAGAAAGTTCTTCCCGAAGCAAAAATTGTGGGCATGACCACTTTGGGACCGTTAACGCCTCAAACGATTGCGCAGAAAAATACCGCGATTTCGCTGATGCTTTTTTCTAAATCCACCGTTTCTATTTTAGAGGCCGATTGTCACGATCAAGATCAATTCAAAATCGGAGCTCTCTTCGGGCAAAAAATTCAAGGAATGGATCATCCGCAAGGCGCTTATTGCATTTCGAGTTGCGCAAGACTTTGCCCCGATAAAATCATCGACCTCGCCCGCAATGGCAACGAAGATGTCCCCGTATTCGGCGCACAAGCGGGCTCTAAAAATGCAAATGTCGACGAATCCAAAATTTTTACGCACAATGCCATTTACGAAATGGGCGTCGTCTTCGCCGTTTTCTGCGGAAAAGAACTTGAAATTACAACCGATTTCAATTTGGGTTGGCATCCGCTCGGCAGCGAACATCTCGTTACCGAATCGAGCAACGGTCTCGTTTCAAAAATCGATGGAAAGCCCGCAGCGGATTTATACAAAAAATATTTAGGCGTTTATACCGACGAAACTTTTTACGAACACACTTGTGCGTTTCCTCTTTTAGTTCCCAGCGGAAATCATCCCGTCGCTAAAGTTGCCATCGGATTTGAAGGCAGCAGCATGATGTTTTCCACAGGACTTGCCGCCGGCACAAAAGTTTATCTTGCGTATTCAAAGTCCGAATATTTGTTAAAAGATACGCTGAGCTCCGCCAATAAAATGCGCCTTTTTCACCCCGAAGCGGTGATGATTTTTGCGTGCATGAACCGCCGCATTTTTATGGGCAACGAAAACGCGGACAAAGAATTTAATTACTACCGTCAAGTGATGCCCGAACTTTGCTGGAGTTACGGCTACGGTGAAATTTTACAAACGAAAGACGGCGGAGGCATTTTAAATTCCACATTCGTCGCCATCGGATTCCGCGAAAAATCAAAAAAGAAACCGAAAACAATTCCGTTAATCGTTGACGAATCTCTCAAAGTCAAACCCGATGCGGTTCCCCTTGCCGATCGTCTCGTTTCGTTCCTCGAAGCCACTTCCGAAGAATTGCACAACACCATTCTTCAATTAGAAAATCTCGCGGAACACGATCAGCTCACCGGACTTTATAACCGTCGCAAGCTCAACGAAATTTTGTCTTACGAACTCAACAAACGTCACAAAGAAGACGACCTTTCCGTTTTGATGTTCGACATTGATTGGTTCAAAAACATCAACGATACATACGGACACAGCGAAGGCGACCACGTTTTGGTCAAGCTTTCAAAACTCGTTTCCGAAACAATTCGTTCTTGCGATGTTCTCGGGCGTTGGGGCGGTGAAGAATTTATTTGCATTCTTTCAAATACGCCGTTAAAGGGCGCGCAAATTCTCGCAGAACGCATTCGCAAAAAAGTTGAAGAAGCAGACTTTTCTCCAGTTCCAAAACTCACGATTAGTTTGGGAATTACCGCAGTCCACGTCAACGAAACTCACGAAAGTTTCTTCTTGCGTTTGGACAAAGCACTTTACGACGCCAAAAAATCAGGGCGCAACCGCACCTGTTCGCGATAATCCATGAAAATTTCGGACAAGGCAATCGGCTACTTTTCATTCGTCGCAATTCTTTTCATCCTTGCGGGCGTTGCCTTTGGCATGTGGAATGCGCACAAAGAAAGTTCCACGACTGCGGTCATTGACTTTGACGAACTCGGCGCTCTTTCTCCCGAAGATCCGATGACCGAAAACGGTTACTTAATCGGACATGTCGGATCCATCGAATGGCTCGGCGATCGTTCCCGCGTTACCGTCGTTTTTGATAATCCGGTGACCCTTCGCGAAGGCACGCAATTTCGCAATGCATCGTTTGCGTTAATGGGTCAACGGCGCGTTGAACTCGTCCGCAATAAAGACGGCGAAGTTCTCCCGAAAGATTATATTTTCCGCGGTGAATTTGTTCCAGGCATTACCGAATCGCTGCGATTCATCTCGGATTTATATCAGCAAGTCATGCTTTCGCGCGATGCCATTCTCACCATCTTAAACGGAAGCGATACGTCTTCGGGAGTCGTGCAAAAATATCAAACCGCTTTGCAAAATGTGGAAAATCTGCTGCAGCATTTTGATAAAACAGCAACTCTTGCGCAAGATAAAATTCAAAGTCTTCTCGCCCAAGCAGAAACCGCTTCAGAGACCATTAACCGCACCGCCGACGCAACGGATTCTCTCGTTCAAATCGCAACTCTCAAAGCCGACAGCGCCATTCGCCATACGCAAAGCGCCCTCGCCGATATTTCTCTCGGACTCGAAAAAATCGACGCCATCGCCCGCAAAGTTCAAGAAGATTCTCTCGCCAAAAATTTGCTTGAAACAAAAGACTTAATCGAAAAAGTTTCTCAACTTTCCCAAAAATTAACCGCAGTCATCCAAGGAATCAATCCCAAAGACATCGCCGTTTACGACGAAAAAGGCAACCGCATCAAGCTCATCACTTGGAAAAATATGCACATCTGGGGCGGCAAAGCGAGAGACAAGCATAAATAACAGCCCCAAACTTCCAATTTTTCTTCTGAGAAGGCTCACTTTTTCAAAAAAAGTGAGTTTTTTTCTTCTTCTCCCCTTGACAAGAATTTTTTTCTTTTATATATTTGGGTCACCACGATGCCTCATAGCTCAGTTGGTAGAGCCCCTGACTGTTAATCAGGTTGTCACTGGTTCGAGTCCAGTTGAGGCAGCTCAAAACTCCCGATTTCGATCGGGAGTTTTTTGTTTTTAAACGCAAGAATTCCAAGCCCGGATGATTTTCTAAAAAATGAAATGCTAAAGAAAATGCCCCTATTTTGTTTTGCAAAATAGGGGCGCAGTTTTTGCCCGCGAGAATTTAACCGCCCGCCAATTTGACGGTAAAGCCTCGCTTTTCAAGTTCCGCTTTTAAAACATTTCGTTTATCGCCTTGAATTTCGATTTGAAAATTTTTCACCGTTCCGCCGGTTCCACATTTTCGTTTTAAATCACGTCCGAGATCGGCGAGATCCTCTTCGGCGACATCTAAGCCCGAGACGACGCTGACCATTTTATTTCCGCCGAGCCGTTTGAGCAAAATACGGACAATGCCATCGGTTTTCGGACGGACAGGCTGCGCCTTCGGCTGTTCAATGCGCCCTTGCCCGCTGACATAAACGAGAGTCGAACGTTCTTCCATAAAATCTCCAGTCAATTTTTCAATGCAAAATTAACATATTGCAGCTTTTTTATTTCTTGATTTTCAAATTCTTGGCAAAGTTTCCGCTCGCAGTTTTTCCCGAAATATGAATCAGATAAATTCCATTTCCGAAGTTTTGCAAATTGACTAAAGCAGAACCATTTTGCGTCACCACATTTTTTTGGCTCATCAAATTTTTCCCGCTCAAATCAAAGACAGAAATTTTTGCATTTTGTGGAATTCCGTTTAAGTAAACAATTCCTTTGGCAACGCTATAGTGGAACGCATTTGTTTGAAGAGTTTGAATCGCCGTGGACTTGGCCGCTTGAATTTCAATTTGGTCTAAATTCGGACCATCGCCATCGACCGTTTCAATTTGAATTTTATTTTCGCCGGCGTTGAGTTTTAACGAAACGCTTTGCGTTTTCCAAACATTCCACGCGCCCGTTGATTCGCATTCCGCGATACTTGAATTTTCGCCCGCAGAAATTTTTAATCGACGCGATTCCGATTTTCCAATCGCATAAGTGAAAATCACATTATACTCGCCCGCCTCTTTGACATTCACCGGAATTTCGACAATCGAATTTCCTTCGCCTGCAAAATTCACATAACCGCTTCCGTTAAATCCAGCGTTTTTATCTGCGAAAGTTGCATTGGTCATTTTACCGTCTTCGGCTTGGTAAATATTTCCGCTGCGAATGCTCGAGCTCGATTCGGGTTTAATAGACGAGCTTGAAATTTCCGACGAAGAACTTGAAGAAATTGAACTCGAAGATTTTTCTATGGATGAACTCGAAACGGGAGTTATAGAAGAACTGGATTTTGGCAATTCCGAAATCGCTTTCGCTTGGGTCACGCCGATTTTTCGAGTAAATGTATCGCCAGATTTATCCGTCAAAGTAAAAGTAATGTATCCGATACCCGCAAAATTTTCGCTTAACGAAACAGTCATCTTAGAGCCGTTTACTTTTGCGTTAACGCCGCTTGGAATATTTGAAAGTTGATAAGTTCCGTTATCGTAACCTTTCGTGAATTGCGACAAATCAATCGTCTGCGTTTCGCCATTTTCAAAAGTGTAATGCGCACGAGCCATCCATTCTAAGTAACGTTCGAGTTCTGTCCAGCCGTCGTTTAAGCGGTCTTTATTCGCATCGCTAAAATCGCCCTTGGCAGATTTTGGATTGGTGCCATACATTTTTTCCCACCAATCCGGGAGCCCGTCTAAATCGGAATCGTAATCATCTGCCCACGAAACGCTCGGATAATTTTCCCAGCCGCCCACATCGGTTTCGCGGTCTGGAATTCCGGGCATTTTTCCCACAGAACCCGTATAAGTGTAAGTGCCATTTTTCACTTCTTTTATGATTCGCGTATCGTGATCATCAAACACAGGCATCCGTTGGCCGACATCGCTTAAAACATCTTTGTAGGCTGCGGTTGCGCTTTGAATTTTTGCATACGATTCAAAGAATGGTTTTGCATTCCAAATTGTCCAATCGAGTTTTTGTCCATTGCTCAAAGTATAGGTGCGACCGCAATCATCTTTCGTGCCATCGCATTTGAATTTTCCATCTTTCAGTTGCAAAATATTATTGTGAAAATAATACGCCTGCGAACCTTTTCCCGTTCCTTCTAAATCAGCTTTTAAGACATAATCCAAAACGCGCGAAGCGGCTCCTGCTTTGTAATAATTCCCGACAAAATTTACTTCGTGCGCGCCGCCATCGGTCACACGACCTTCCCAGTTGTAAACGACATTATTAAAAATATCGAGGCGACCTGCATAATAACCGTTCCCATCAAGGCCTCCGCCCATACTCCAGTTGCGGCCTTCGTTATGCGCTAATAAATTATGATGAAAAGATCCGACATCGCCGCCGATTGTCGCTGCATATCCGTGGCCAGTTCCCTTCGGATAATTTTGATGGTCCGCAATATTTAATGCTTCAGAAATTAACGTGCGTTGAAGAGTTAAATTTTTTCCGCCGCGACTGGAAAACGCTTCGTCAATTGTCCAACTGATACTTGCATGATCTAAAATGCTATTATCGCCGCCGGTTAAACCCATGCCATCGTAAGTTGTGCCATAACCTAAGCGCACACGCATAAAGCGAACAATCATATCGTGACCCGTAAAACCAATCGGAGCACTTTTAATCGTAATGCCTTTTCCAGGAGCCGTTTGCCCCGCAATCGTTGTAAAATCGTGATTGCAAACTAAGCGACTTTTGAGTTGAATCATTCCCGCGACTTTAAATACAATCGTTCTAGGGCCAATATCTGCGGTGCACGCCTCGCGCAAAGAACCTGCGCCATCGTCATTTAAATTTGTCACGTAAACGACTTTTCCGCCACGGCCTCCGACTGCCATGCGCCCGTAGCCTTCGGCATCGTCAAACGCTAAACGCCCCGGCTGAAATTTCCAAACATTTCCTTTTGTGATGATTCCATTTCCATCGACTTCATCGACTCGCCAAAAGTAACTTTGCAAAGGTGTCAAATTGGAAACTTGATAAGAAGTGCTTGTTTGTTCGCCTTTATAATCAGCACTTTTTGTATTCGCATTCACAACTGCCAAAGAATCTAGCCCCAAATAAATCTGATGTTTTTTTGCACCATTTGCAGCATTCCAGCTGAGAGTCATCGCACCATGATTATGCGCAGCATGCATGTTCAAATCACTTGGCACAGGCGATTTTGCTTGAGCCGCAACATTTGCCACATTCAATTCAAAACCGTTCAAAATCACATTCTTGATCGTATTGTTTCCTCGGGGCTTTAACGCAATGTCCACCGTCCCGTTCGTCACCTTAAAAGTCATATACGCAAAAGCGGCCTTGTCATTGGCAAGCGCCCGTACCGTCGGAGCTACGGAGGCCTGCTTTACCCCGTTCACATAAACGTCGATGTCGCTTGGTTTATTTGTCGTGTAATCATCCGGATGATTTAAATAAAGCAAAATGGAATTTTCACCGTTTTGCAAATTCGAAAATGTCAAAGAAATTTCGCCACCGTTATCGCCGCCATCGACTTTCACGCCGTCGCCGACAAGGCGCGCATAATTGGGCGATTGCACTGCGATTTTATAATAAGTGCTCCGAAGATTTGTGCCGACACTTCCTTTTGCAATGTTGATTTTGACGCCACTAATTGTTGTATCTTTTGAACTTACTCCGCTCACCATCCAACGCGTAAAATTCGGCTCCGTGACTTCGGCACTTTGCCTGCCGCTCATATCAAAATCCACTTTGATTGTCGGGGATGCTGCAAAAACTTGTGCTGTAAAAATCGCACAAGCTAAAGCACTAGCCAAAGAAAAATGATTCATCACAAACACTCCATTTTAATGAGGAATGAAAAGCATTCCTAACTTCTCACAATTAAAATTATTCTCGTCTTTTGAAGTTTAAAAGGGTAGTTGTAATTATCGGTTGTCTGTGGACTACGAAAGCGCGGCTTTGCCGCACTTCAATACAAATATCGGAATTGAAAATTTTAATGTTAAAGCTATTATACCAACACCATTGGAAAAATGCTGCGCACATAGCGGCTTACATTCTCAAGTGAATATGTAAATTTCTTTCTATAAAACCAAAATCTTCTAGCAAAGAACCGCGCAAGCGGTTCTTTTTATTTGAATCAAACGCTGCCCGCAAAATTCACGCCTTCTTGGTTACACTCATTTTCAAAAACTGAAAATATATTTGCCTACGGTATGGAAGAGATTTCGAAAAGAAAGATTTTAAAACAAAAGCAATTTTTTCGCAGCGTGTTGCATTCACGCCCGCAAATATTCCGCTTAGAAAACGCGCACGATTTCAATCAAAAATGAAATCGTTTCCGCTCGCACCGCCCTTGTCCGGAGAGCTTTCCGCACGGTTCTCACCGAGTGACACGCCGAAAGCAAACTCAACCGCGTTCAGCTCGCCGAAAAATGCAACATGTCTCGGCTGCATTTATACCGCCTCGAAAATTGCCGAGAGTCGCCCACGCTCCACACAATTGCGAACATTCTCAAAGCGCTCGGAAAAAATTGGATCGATTTCGGCAAAGCGATGGAAAAAGCAATCCAAACAGAACGCCTCGTCGCCGAACATCAAAGCGATTGGAAATCAATTCGTTAAAACTTTTTCGTCAAGATTTCCCCGCCGCGAAGCGGCGCACCTAAATTTCTCATTCAATTTCGTATTGTTTTGAAAATTTAACATTTATAAAACATTGTAAAATTTCATTCAACAAAATAAATTTTCTCTTGGATTGAGCCGTGGAGGATGATCGTTCTTTGCGGTATGAATAAACCTTAATCCGGTTATTCGACAAACGACACTAATTCAATCCAGGAGAAGTGCGGACGCACTTCTCTTTTTTGTGCACCGCCAAGCGACACTAGTATCCACTTAAAATCATTCTAAAATCGCTCAATCCCTTTATTTGCCAGGTTTTCAGCCGATTTTGAGCCCGCAACGCTTTGAATTTATCAAAGTTCAAAACTTTATCCAGAAAAATTTCGGAAAGTGGTTTGCTATGATGAACAAACTAACATCAAATGAACAAACCCCGAAAGCAGTTTTCAACTTTCAGGGTTCGTATCATTTTACAACGATTCTTATAATTTTTACTTCACGCTAATTTTATGCGTTTCGTTCCCGACTTTTAACAAGTAAGCCCCGCTGTGATCGACCTGAATTACTTCGTCTACATTTTGAATCACAAAGCGCTTTAAGAGGCGGCCTTGCAGGTCAAACAAAGCACAAAGTGTTCCAATGTTCGCATTTGAAATATGAATATTTAAGGCATTGGTAGAAATCACCTTGAAGGATTGCTTTTTCATATCGCGAATTTTTGTCGATTTAACGATATTGAATGTTGTAGAGGCGGTTCCTGTGTAATTGCCATTGAGTTCTACAATTACAGTAGCGACACCTTCGTTCACATTATCTTCATAAGTGACAGTGTAATTTGACGATGCAATTTCTGTAGAACCATTCATCACCTTTACAGTCGGCTTAATTGCGGAGCCAGTATACGTTTGATCAGCGATTGTGGCAATCGTCGGAGTAATCTTTGCAGGAACTATATTGAATGTTTGCGTTGCGGTACCAGAGAAATTTCCCTTGAGAGTTACTGTTACAGTTGCTTCACCAACATTGATGTTATTCTTATAAGTGACCGTGTAATTTGACGATGCAAGCAAAGTCTCGCCATTGTAAACATAGACGTTCGGCGTTAGTGCAGAGCCAGTGTATGGCTGGTCTGCGATTATTCCAATCGTCGGAGTAATCGCTTTACCGACAATTCTAAATGTTTGCGTTGCAGTGCCTGCATAATTACCAGACAAGGTTACCGTCACCTTTGCTGTTCCGTAAGAAACGTTGTTTGAATAACTGACGGTGTATTCTTCAAGCAGTTTCGTCTTTTCGGCATCGGCGTAGACTTTTACGCTCGGCGTAATCGCTGAACCGGTGTATTCCTGATCTGCAATTGCGGCAATTGTCGGAGTGATTTTTGCAGCAACAATGTTGAATGTTTTAGAAGCTGTTCCTACGTAATTATTTTTAAGCGTTACCGTTGCGGTAGCTTCACCAACATCCACATTATTTTTATACGAAACCGTGTAATTTGACGATGCAAGCAAAGTCTCGCCATTGTAAACCTTGACGCTCGGCGTTACTGCAGAGCCAGTGTATGGCTGGTCTGCAATTATTCCAATCGTCGGGGTGATGATTGTCCCCACGATTTCAAAATTGACAATTTTGCAATCTGTATAGGAACCGGTTCCACACACATTGATTGTGGCGGTTCCAAAGTTCACATTATTGGAATAAGTTACAGAATAATCCGTCAAGCGATTTAAAGTATCACCCATTACAATGACATACATCACCGCAGGAGTTTTCGCATTTCCATCATATTCAATTTTTGTTAAATCTTCAGTAATGACTGTAGCACTTGCAAGCGAATTTCCAAAATACACAAAGTATGGATACGTTTTGGCTTCCTTAATTTTCCAGACATCTGGACTCTATCCATAAAACTGTGTCATTCACCACCAAGCATCATTTGAAAAATGATGTAAATTGAGGAACTATGATGACACACGAAGAATATAAAGAGATGATCAAAAAAGCAGCATCTCAGTTCAAAACAGGAAAGCCAATTTTTGGCAAAGACGGAGCAT
>NZ_QGHD01000037.1 GCF_003148885.1 Hallerella porci
TTTTCGGGAAAAATGTTCCAAAAGTAAAGAAGATTTTACTTAAAATCGAAAAAAGTGGAATGCAAGATTTTAGAACTTCGATTTTAGAGCTTAGAGTTTTCCAAGATCAAAGTTCTCAGCTCTAAGTTCTCAAAACTCCGGTGCGCCATTCTCTACATTTCTCATTTTGCCGTGGACGTTTCAAATGAAATTTCTAGCCTTAAAAGTTTCAGATGGAGGGTTCAAATGAAATTTCTAGCGTCCAAAGTTTCAGATGGAGGGTTCAAATGAAATTTCTAGCGTCCAAAGTTTCAGATGGAGAGTTCAAATGAGATTTCTAGCGTCAAAAGTTTCAGATGGAGAGTTCAAATGAGATTTCTAGCGTCAAAAGTTCCAGATAGAGAGTTCAAATGAAATTTCCAGCCTTAAAAGTTTCAGATAGACAGTTCAAATGAAATTTCCTGCCTCCAAAGTTTTAGATGGAGGGTTCAAATGAAATTTCTCACTCCTAATTTCTAATTTTATCTTATGTTCGACTTCTTTAATTTTTCAGTGACTCCTTGGCATGCGGCGGAAAAATCGCTGCGGAATTTCTCACTTCGGCGTTCGTGGAATTGCGCGAAACGGAAGCTTGGAAATTGGAACAGGGAAAAGCTTATTTTGTGAAGCGCGGGGCGGCGGTTTTTGCTTTTCGAGTGCCAACGACTTGGACGAAAAATTCGCGAGTGATTTTAGCGTCGGCGCATACGGATTTCCCAGCATTAAAAATTACACCGAATCCGGATTTAACTCTCGCGGGAATGCATTTATTGCATCCCGAAATTTACGGCGGTGCACTCAACAATACTTGGTTTGACCGCGATTTAGGCATTGCGGGAATTGCCTTTGTCCAAAGAGAAAATCATCTAGAACAAAAATTGGTGCGGCTTGAAACTCTTTGTCGTATCCCAGAACTCGCTGTTCATTTAAATCGCAAAGTCAACGAAGACGGATTTACGGTAAATCCGCAAACGCAGATGAATGTTTGCTTTTCACAAAAAGAAAGTCGGAAATTTTTGAATGTGTTAGAAGAAAATGTCGGCGAAAAAATCGTCGATTTTGAAATGCAATTTTTTGATGCGCAGCCTGCGGCGCTTGGCGGCCTAGAAAAAGAATGGATTTATTCGGGACGCTTGGATAATTTACTCTCGTGCGAAGCGATTCTTTCTGGATTGCGGGAAGCCTCTGCCGAATCCGAAAATTTCCGCGGGGCATTCTTCTTTGATAGCGAAGAAATCGGTTCCGAAACGCGGGACGGTGCTGCGGGGAATTTTGCGGATGCGATGCTTCTTCGCATTGCCGATTCGTTGTCATTCAATCGCGGAGAATTTTTGGGAATTCTTTCGGATTCGCTTTTGCTTTCTCTCGATGTGGCGCACGCAACGCATCCAGCCTTTTCCGAAAAAATGGAAACGAATCATTCACCGATTTTAGGAAATGGTGTCGTTCTCAAAATCAATGCGAAAAAACGTTACGCGAGTGAAGCGCTTTCGTGTGCAAAATTAAAATTGCTTTCTGAAAAGGCGCAAATTCCGCTGCAAACTTTTGTGAGCCGAAACGATATGCCTTGCGGGAGCACTGTCGAGCCGCATCTTTAGGCAGTTCTCGGAATTCCGACGGTCGATTTGGGCGAAGCCATTCTCAGCATGCACAGCATCCGAGAAATGAGTGCGTTAAAAGATCACCGCGATATGCAAAAATTGATGAAAGAAACTTTTTCGGGAAACTAACGCGGGCGCGTGAAGCGCTCGCTTTATATCTTTTACATTTTTGTGTTTTTAAAAAACTTTTTTGTTTGAATTTGGGGAAAACTTGGGCGGAAAACGCATCCGAAAATTAAAAATTGCCGAAATTTTCGCAAAAAACGGGGAAAATAACGATTGGCATTCATTTTGCTTTTTTTGTGGGTGAAGATAAAACTTCAACAAAAGGATACGTTATGAATAACAAACTTCTCCTCGGTCTTTCTCTGCCGCTAATGGCATCTTCGCTTTTGTTTGCTGAAGATGCAAAAAGCGACGGCCCTACTTTTGCGGTTTCGGGCTCTGTTGAATTTGAAGCGAATACGCATTACAAACAGGTCGATCCGCGCGGAGACATTGACAATAACGGCCAGGACAGTAAATGGTTCCACGATTATTCGTCAACATTTGATCTCCTTTTCCAGGTGAAATTTAACGATAAGTGGTCTGCGGAAGCGGCAATCTCGGCGGATGGTGATAATACCGCTCCGGGGTTCGCTTACGACGGAGCCTTCATCCAGTATCAATTAAACAACAATATCGCCATCAAGGCAGGTGACTTCACTTACTCCGAAGGAGCCTTCCGCTATTACGATTACGATGATCCAGGTGATGCTGCTGCCGGTATGATGGAACGTAGCATCCGCGGTATCGAAGTCGATGCCTACGGATTTGTAATCGGTGCGGGCTTTGGTGCAGACGATGATGATTGCAGCGCAGATTCCGCTGGCGGTTGCACGACTTATGATGTGCACGCTGCTTACGAACTCGCGATTGGTGAACACACGATTCGTCCTTATGTGAACTACAAGAGCTATCAGACTGAAAACGCAAATAGTTTGCGCGCCGGTGTGACTGCAAATCTTGTCTTCGGTAAGGTGGCAAATGTACAGCTCGTCTATGGCCTTTATTCCGATGCACTTTCGGAAGATTCGCCGAAAATGAGCCACGCATTTACCGTGGAACCGGAAGTGAGTTTGGGTAAACTCACCATCAAGGGAACTGCTTATTATGCGCTCCTCGACGATGATGACCCGACTCCAGTCGATGCGCCGGAATATATGTTCGCCTACGTAGAACCGATCTTTGCAATTACCGATCAGCTTTCCCTCGGTGTGCAAGGTGAATATCACACGATGACTCTCGACGATGATGCGGATTTGCAACAAGTCTTCGTCGGTCCGAAAGCTTACTATTCTCCGGTAGAAAAGCTCTCGATGGAAGCATACTTCCACGCTTGCGTTCCGCTTGGCGATGACTACGGCGACTCGGATGATGTTTACTTCGGCGCTGGTGCTTACGTAGGATTCACATTCTAAAAGGAATTTTCCGACTTCTAGGAAACCATGCTCCTATGGGAAGCCGTCTCGCCTCTTGGCGGGGCGGTTTTCTATTTTTGAAATATGAAAATTGTCTTTATGGGAACGCCGACTTTTGCGGCACATTTTTTGGAACATTTACATCAAGGTCCGCACCAAGTTGTGGCTGTCGCAACGCAGCCCGATCGCCCTGTAGGACGCGGACGCATTTTAACTGCGCCACCTGTCAAAGTAAAAGCGCAAGAACTCGGCATTCCTGTTTTGCAGCCGGCTTCCGTCAAAGATGACAATTTTGCAGAAGAACTTTTGCGCTACGACGCAGACCTTTTCGTCGTCGTAGCCTTTTCCATTTTACCGAAGCGCGTTCTCGGTTGCGCAAAATTGGGCGCAGTCAATATTCACGGCAGTTTGCTTCCGAAATATCGCGGCGCAGCCCCTGTGCAATGGGCGATTGCAAACGGCGATAAAGTCACGGGCGTTAGCGTTTTCCTCTTAGACGAAAAAATGGATCACGGTCCCATTTTGGAACAGCGAAAAATCGAAATCGGCGACGATGAAACCGAAGAAGATATTTTGAACAAAATGGTAACTCCTGGCTGTGAAGCGTTGGACGCAGCATTAGCCCGCATTCTTCAAGGCGATTTAGCAAGTCTCCCGGCACAAGAACACGAAAAATCTTCGCCCGCACCGAAGCTCAAAAAAGAAGATGGAAAAATTGATTTTGAAAAATCGGCGGCGGAAATTCACAATCGCATTCGCGCCTTTTTCCCGTGGCCGGGTGGATTTTGCGAATTGAAAGGAAAGACCGCTTACTTCCGGAAAACCGCAGTCGTCGAAGGTTCGCTTCCGCCGGGAAAAGCGCGCGTCGACGGCGATAAACTTTTTGTGGGAACGGGAAACGGCATTTTAGAAGTTTTAGAAATTCAACTCGAAGGAAAGCGTTCCATGCCCGCTGCGGAATTTCTCCGCGGCATTCAAAAAAAGGATAAGGAAAATCTGTGCTTCAAGACGATAGCTTAAAAGAACGTCTTTCGGCGCTTTACGCTCTGATCGATTGGCAAAAAAATGGGACAATGCTTCGCGAGCATGCGCTTTCGCCGTTTGCGAAAGAAGTTGCCCTCGGCGTTTGTCGCAGACATTTGCAGCTTTTATTCGCTATCAAAAAAAGCGTTCATCGCAAGCCGAGTTTAGAAGTTTCAACGATTTTAGAAATGGGAATTTTCCAAATTTTCTTTATGGAAATTCCCGATCGCGCCGCAGTCGATTCGAGCGCAGAACTCGCGCGCCGCGCAAGCCTTGGCGAAGGTTCTGTGAAATTGGTCAATGCGGTTTTGCGAAATCTTTTGCGAAATGGACTTCCGCCGATGCCGACGCAAAATGTGCAGCGGATTAGCATCGAAAATTCCATGCCCGAATGGATGGTACGCAGACTTCTCGATTTTTACGGCAGCGATTACGCCGAAGAATTTTCAAAAGAAACCGTGAATCGTCCGAGTCAATGGATTCGGGTGAATGTGCAAAAAATTTCTGCGGAAAATCTCAAATCGCGTTTAATGCTCGCGGGCAGAATTTACGCAGACCGTTTTATCGAAATTATTGAAGGCAATCAAGAGCCGCGATTAAATGAATTATTAAAAAGCGAAGAATTTCGTCGCGGATTTTTCTCGGTGCAAAATCCCGCTGCATTTGAAGTTACAAAATTGTTGCGTGTGCAAAATGGCATGTCGATTTGGGATGCGTGTGCAGCGCCTGGCGGCAAAAGCGCTCTCCTTGCCGAATCTTTTCCGAAGTCGTCCATTTTAGCGACGGATGCTTCGGCCGAACGCCTGCGCCCGATGCAAGATTTGACGAATCGTCTCAACCTTTCGAATGTGACGGTGCAAACTCTCGATGCGACGCATCACGATTTTTGTGAAAACTTTGATCGCATTTTATTGGACGTTCCTTGCAGCAATTTGGGGGTGCTTTCGCGGCGTCCCGAAGTCAAGTATCGTTTAACGCCCGAAGATTTGAAAGAACTGCCGAAATTGCAATTTGAAATTTTGAATGCAGCGGCAAGTGCCCTCAAAAAAGGCGGCGTGCTCGTGTATGCGACTTGCAGCCCAGACCGCGCCGAAACCGATAAAGTCATCGCAAAATTTTTAGAAAGACATCCGGAATTTGAACGCGAAGGCGAACCGATTCGCATTGAAAAAAATGAATTTGGTTTGGACCGTTTCTTTGCGGCGGCGCTCACGAAAAAATAAAATCGAGGAGGCAGAGATGCCAAAAATTTTATTCTGTTTTTTGCTCGCATTCTCTGCGGTTTCGCTCTTTGCCAAAGAAGACGAAGTTGAATTTGCGCACGCAGCCGTTGCGCTCGAAGGTGGGGCACTTTATTTGCTCGACGATGCGCAAGATGGTTTTGAAGACAGTTATTACGGACTTTTAGAATTTGATTATTCGTTCTTCCGCAATTTTGTTGGCATCGTGCAATTCGGGTATTCGTATTTGCCGACGAAAAGCGGCGTCGATTACGATGGCACGCACATGGCAATCGGACGCATCGGCTTAGATTATCCGATTCCATTTATTCAACCGGTTTCAATCGGCGGCGGATTTACTTGCATTTGGATGCGCGCAGAAGGGGCGGATCCTTCGACATCAACTCTTGACGATAATGAATCGGAATTCGGCGTTTTCGTGCGATTGAATTTACCGATTATCACTCTTGAAAAATGGCGCTTGGGCGCAAAAGTTTATTTCGAAAGTCTGTGGACGGAACCGGAAACTTCGGAAACGGCGCACTTTGGATTTTATCTGCAACGGCAAATTTGGTAAGGAGAAATGCAAATGAAAAAGTTAATTCCGTTTTTTGCTGCTTTTTCCTGCGCCTTTGCAGACATCGCTCCCGAAACCGAAGGCATGATGGACACGCGGACCGATGGAACTTATTTAACCGCATCGCCGACATTCGTCTTTGACCGCAGTTCAAAACAAGGCGGTATCCATTCGGCAAGTGAAGAATGGACTCCCGAAAAATTGCGCTATCGTTTATTTGTCAATCGCATTTCGGAAACGCCTTCGTGGACGCCGCACGAACCTTCGGTTTGGCTTTCGGTCGGCAATGAAATCGGCGATTTAATGTATCAAGATGCGCGGATGAGTCGGGCGCACGAATCTTCGCCCAATCGCACGCCGATGCTCGAAGCGGGATTTCGTTCTAAAAGTTACAGCGGATTGTGGGCGACGGCGCGATATTTTCAAGTCGATCATTACTCCAAAAGCACGATGAATACGCGTGCGAAAATGGTGGGAACGACAAGCTATTCCATCTTTGGCGAAAATCTTCCGTTCTTTAGCACCGCTTACGCAGGGCTCGGTTATACGCATTCTTCTTTTGAAGCGGTGATGCTCGCAGGCCACGAATATATTTGGGAAATGGGAGAAAGCGGGCGCTGGATTCCTGTCGAATATAAACCGCGCGCCGAAGCGAGATTTGACGCCTGCTATTTGCATGCGACTTTTGCCTTTGAAAATGCAGAATACACTCTTTTAAAAGACAAAACCGTCGGCAATCGTAAAGAGTTTAACGGTTCGGTAAAACTCGGCGAAGATTCGCTCGCACAAAAAAAGCGCATGTGGAATTTAGCGCTCGGCGTTGCATTCCGCGCGGTGGACGATAGCGGGGCAGTGCCTTTTGGCATCAAAGATGATTACGTCGTTTTTCCCTTTTTAGAAGTTTCCTTGAACCCGACAAAGCGTTTACAATTCGCCGGATTTATTGGGACGAGCGGACGCGAATTTGCGAGTAAAGACAGCGTCAATTTAAGCTTCCCCGAATTTTCGGGAGTAAATGCAAACGTCGGATTTAAAAATCATATCGCATCAACTTTAAACCCGCTCGGCGAAGATTATGAATATTTTGGTTCGGATACGATTCATCTTCGGACGGATGGATTGATGCAACTGCACCGCGCTTACGCCGATTTGCGCAGCCGCATTCAATTCATCGAACTCGGGATGAATTTCGGCGGTTGGATTGAAAAAGGCGCAGAAACTTTTGATGTAAAATCGCGGAAAAAAGATGCGACCGAAAAACGTCCGCTCGTTTACCGCACAGGCGACGTCGATCGCATCGATTCTTGGATTCGCGGCATTTCGGGCGAAGCCGAAGTCGCATTGCATTACGAAAAAATGCTTTCGCTTTCAGCGCGCGCGGGCTTTGAACGCATCGAAGGTAGCGAAGAACGTTTCGAAGTCAATCCCGCCGAAGAATGGGTTTCTATCGGCGCCTATTGGAATTTGTGGAATCGATTCTTTGTCGAACATTCTTGGTCTTATCGTTCCGATGCGCAGTGGAATTTACGCACCGAAGACCCGTTCGTCGTCAAGGGCAGTTGGTATTGGAACGCATCTCTCACGCAGAATTTTCCGGCTTATGGTCTTTCGCTCAAAGCGACTCTCATCCATTCTTTGGGAAAAAGCCTGACGATGGTACCGAACGGTGGCGAAGATTTAACGCGATTCTTCTGCAATATCGTGAAGACTTTCTAAGCAAAAGCCCGAAGCGATTTGTTAATTTCTCGGAAAATTATTTCTGCGGTTTCCATTCAATTTGCGAAAGGATGACCGCAGCAAACATCAAAATGCAGCCGATGCCTTCTTGAAGGCTCAAGTGTTCTCCCAAATAAACCCAACCCGAAAGCACCGCAAAAACGGATTCGAGGCTCATCAAAAGCGAAGCGACTGTGGGCTTTAATTTATTCTGGGCGATGATTTGCAGCGTAAATGCGACGCCGCTCGAAAGAATGGCTGCGTATAAAAGCGGAATCCACGGCGTTCCATGCGAATAAACATCGACAATCGTGTGCAATTCGGAAACGGAACTTTTTAAATCGATGAAAAAAGTGGGGAAAATAGAAAGAATCGCGACGACCAAAAATTGAATTGCCGAAAGTCGCACATTGTCAACGCGGGTCACGTATTTGTCGACGACTAAAATTTGTACCGCAAAAGCGATCGCGCAGAGAAGTAAAATGCTATCGGAAAGTTGAATGGAAAAATCTTCTTTAATGCAGAGCAGATAGAGCCCGCAGAGAGTGAGTAAAACGCAAAACCAAATTTTGAACGAACTTTTTTTGCCGAGGAAAAGGCTTAAAATCGGGACGAAGATAATGTAGCAAGTCGTTAAAAATCCCGCTTTCCCCGCCGGCGTTCCGAGGAAAATTCCCGATTGCTGTAAATTCATTCCGCAAAACATCGCGAGCCCGCAGAAAATTCCCGCTTTCCAAAGCAATTTTTTTTCTGCAGAATTTTTCGGACGACGCGGACTTTTTCCGAGTTTATCGAGAATTTTGGCTAAGCCGAAAAGCACTGCGGTCGCAATAAAATTGCGGATGCAAACAAAGGTAAATGGCCCGACGGAATTGCCTTCGACTTGGGCGACGAATGTTGAACCCCAAAGAAAGGCGGTTAACACCAACAAAAAACTGTATCCAAGATTTGCCACAGCGTTAACGAAAATTTAATGGATGTTTGATTTGAGAGTTTCGACGACGCGAGAAAATGTCGCATCTTCTTGCATTTCTTTTTCGATGGTTTTAATCGCGTGCATCACCGTCGAATGATCGCGGTTTCCAAATCGCATGCCGACGCTTTTTAAGCTGAGAGTTGTAAGCGACTTCATCAAATACATCGCGACTTGGCGAGCATGAGCGACTTCTTTTGTGCCGCGACCTGCTTCGAGCAATTTATCTTCGGGCACTTCAAAGTATTGCGAAACGGCGTGAATTACCGATTCAATGCCGACGCGGCGTTTGATGTTGGGAATAATATCGGCGACGACTTGACGCGCAAGCGAAATGCTAATGTCTTGCTTTAACAAGCTGGATTTAATCGCCAAATGCACGATGGCAGATTCTAGCGGGCGAACGCTTCCTTCGATATTTTCGGCGAGGTAAGCGAATACGTCATCGGAAATATCCAAGTGGCTGTTGAACGCTTTTTTTCGAAGGATGGCTTCGCGGGTTTCGAGCGCGGGCGGTTGAATGTCCACGGTTAAGCCCGACGAAAAACGGCTCACCAAACGATCCGAAAGGCTTTTCACTTCGGCGGCGGGCGCGTCAGAAGTCAGCACGATTTGTTTTCCCGCTTGATGCAGCGTATTGAAAATATGGAAAAATTCGTTCTGCGTTTCGGTCGAACCGCTCCAATTCTGAATATCGTCGATTAAAAGAACATCGACATCGTTGCGGTAGAACGAAGACCATTCATTGGTGTTGCCGTTGCGAATGCTTTCGGTATATTCCCGCTGAAAATCGTTCGCGGGGATGTAACGCACCACTTTTCCCGAAGCGTTTCCCAAAATGTAATTGCCAATCGCTTGGAGCAAATGCGTTTTCCCAAGTCCCGATGCGCCGTAAATAAACAGCGGATTGTATTTGCTATGTTCTGGATTTTCGGCGACAGCAAACGCTGCGCTAAACGCTAATTTGGATTTATCGCCGACGACGAAATTTTCAAAGCTAAATTCTTCGGCAAGTTTAATCGATTGACAGAAATTATTCGAAACCATTGCCACGGACGGTTTGGATTCGGGATGTTGAAATTCGAAATCCAAATGTTGCCCGGTGACTTTTTGCCAGCTCATTTCCAAAAGCATTTTATACGGCAAATATGCCTTCACATCTTTGTCGGCGGGGAAGAGAACTGTCACGCGGCGATCGGTCACATTCGCCAGTTCCAATTTGGCAAATAAATCATTAAAAACGGCGTCCGAAATCGAACCGTGCAAATCTTTCAAACAATTCTCAAGCTGGGGATTCATAGGCTATAATTTAATTATTATTGGGGCTATGATGGACTTGGTACTTTTAATCGGGGCTCTCTTTTGGTTGCCCTTGATTTTGTGGCTCGCTTTATTTTTGTGGGCCCGTTTTTTTGCATATCCATTGTTTTTAAAACGGCAAATTCGGCGGGGAAAAACCTGGTGTTACGTCCCCGAGTGGTGGTCAAAAAAGACCTTTCTGCGTTTTGGAACGCAATTTTTACTGATTTTTCTCGCCATTTTAGCGGCGTTTTCTTCGACGGCGACGATTTTTTGGCTTGCGCCCACTCCCGTTTACTGGCTCGCTTTTTTAATGGTCGCCTTTCTTATTCTCGCAAAACCGTTTACGACTTGGGCGATGCAGCGCGCATATCGTTTAGAAATCAACGCTTATTTTTTGGAGTATCGGAATCAGCAAAAATTTTACAGCCAATCGGGAAGGACTCTTTCGGAAGAAGATCTCGCGGGTCATACTGCGTGGGCTTTTCGCAATGCGATGAAAAAAGCGGAAACCGAAAAACGTCTTTTCCCGTATCTCAAGGAAATGTCCAAACTCGAACTCGCCTCCGAAAAGGAAGAAGCTCATGCCAGCGCTTAATTCTCTTGATGTGAAAAAAAATTTTGAGTATGCAGACAAAATGCTGCTTCTCGTTTCGCGGACATTTGCCCTCAACATTAACCGCCTTTCAGGAAATTTGCGCAAGTCAATTCTCCTCGCGTATTTGTATCTGCGAATTGCGGACACCGTCGAAGATGATGCGAAACTTTCTGTCGAAGAAAAATTGAAATTGCTCGGGCTTTTTTCGTCGATTTTTAAACCGAAGGCCGATGCGCAAAAAGCGACTGCGGAATTTGTCCAAGCACTTCCGAATTCATTTCAAAATTCCGAAGATCCGAATTACGATCTTTGCTTGAACGCCGAAAAAGTAGTGCCGCTTCTTTGGACATTTGACGCGGATTATGTTCAACCCATTTCGGAAACCGTCGTCGAAATGTGCGAAGGCATGGCCGATTCCATTCAGCAAATGGGAACTTCTTTGGAACGCGGCTGGTTTACTCTTTCGACGATGTCGGATTTATTGCGTTACTGCTATTATGTCGCAGGCATTGTCGGAAAATTGCTCACGAAATTATTCGCTGCAAAAAATTCTGCAATCAACGAAACGCGTTTGCAAAAATTGAAAATGTTGGATGTCAGTTTTGGCCTTGCGTTACAACTGGTGAATATCATCAAAGATGTCCGCGAAGATTCCGAACGCAAAGTGTGCTTTGTGCCCGAGATGATTTGCCATTGTCACGGCTTTGAAAATTCGCCCGCGATGTTTGCCGAAAACGCCGACAAAAAAGCGCGCGCCTCGGTGATGAAAGAATTGGTCGCCGAAGCGTGGCGTCATTTGGACGATGCGATTGAATACACGATTACGATTCCGCGCAGAAATCCGCAAATTCGCCTTTTCTGTTTGTGGCCGTTATTTATGGCTGCAAAAAATCTTTCGATTATGGGCGATTGTTCGCTTTTATTTGATGAAGAACGCAAATTGAAAATTACCCGCGATGATGTGAAGCAAATCGTCAAATCGACGAGTCTTCATTTCTATTCCAATTCGTGGATTCGCAAAAATTTTGAAATGTTGAGGAATGGAAAATGAACGAAAAATTCCGCTTACTCAAATCGTGGAAATTTCATTTAGCCTTTATTTTCGTTTCGATTTTCATCGATCAGGCAACGAAAATTTGGGCGGTGGCATATCTTTCTCCGACTTTTGAAAATCCGCTCGGGCGCATTGTGCATGTCATCGGAGAGCTTTTGCAATTTCGTTTGGCGTATAATTATGGCGCCGCATTTAGCAGTCGCCCGCAAGATATTTTGCCGTTCCTTCCGCCGACGATTTTCTTCCTTCTAATTTCGATTATCGCGACTTTCGTTTTGATTTATTTTTACCGTTCCGTGAAGCGCGGCGATTTTTTGGTGCGCTCGGGAATTGCGATGATTATGTCGGGCGCACTCGGCAATTTTGCAGATCGGATGCGCTTAGGAAAAGTGGTGGATTTTATCGATTGCGATTTCCCCGATTTTATGATGGCGCGTTGGCCCACATTCAATTTCGCCGACTGTTGCGTCACCGTGGGCGTAGCACTTGTAATTCTTTCTCCCGTAATTTATAAATTGATGCAATACACTCCAGAAGGTTCTCATGACAAAGAAAAATGCAGCGACAAAAAGTGAATTTCCTCAATTCGTCGTTTCCGAAAAAGAATCGGGTGAACGTCTGGACAAATTTCTGCAAGGAAAGTTGAAAGATTTTTCGCGGACGGATATTCAAAAACTCATCGCCGACGGTGCTGTTCTCGCAGGCGGTTCCGTAGCCAAGAAAAATTTGCGGTTAAATGAAGGCGTTGCAGTTACGCTTTCGGCTCTTCCCGAAAAAGAATCTTCGGAATTAAAGCCTGAAAAAATGAAACTGAACATCGTTTACGAAGACGATGATGTGGCGGTTATTTTTAAGCCGCGCGGCGTTGTCGTGCATCCGGGAAATGGCGCGGCGACAGGCACTTTGGCGGCGGGACTTCTGTATTATTTTAAGGATAAACTTTCGACTGTGAATGGTCCGCTTCGCCCAGGAATTGTGCATCGCTTGGACAAAGATACGCCGGGATTAATGGTCGTCGCCAAAAATGATAAAGCGCATCGCCATTTAGCGCATCAGTTGGAAACGCGGACATTGCACCGCAAATACGAAGCGCTCATCTGGGGACATCCTCGCGATCTTTCGGGCGAAATTGAACTTCCGGTGGGACGCGATCCGAAATCGCGCATCCGCATGGCGGTCGTTAAAAACGGCAAGTATGCGAAGACGCGTTACAAAGCCAAAGAATTTTTTGCCATTGCAACGTTGATGGAATACGAACTCGATACGGGGCGCACGCACCAAATCCGCGTTCATTCGCGTTTCACAGGGCATCCGATTGTCGGCGATCCAATTTACGAAGGGCGTGAAGCATCGCTTTCTCGTGTGCCGCCGCTTTATCACGATACCGCAGAAGAACTTTTGAAAATGGCGCCTGCGCAATTTTTGCAAGCGGTAGAAATCACTTTTATGCATCCGACGAAGCGTAAAAAAATGACATTCTCCGTTCCTCTCGAAAAGCCGTTTGAACAAGCGGTAAAATTCCTCGAAAAGGAATGTCTGCAAACCGCGCCGACTTTCGACGCCGATACGAGTTTCCGCGATTTCACCGAAACGGAAATCAATAATCCGTATTTGGAAGAAGAAATTGAAGACGAAGAAGAATATCCTTACGAAGAAGAACCGGTGAAGGAACGTTTAACGCGAGCGGAACGTTATGAAATGAAAAAAGAACGCCGCAAAAAGCGCAAAGAAATCGAAGCGGAAAAGCGAGAAAAGAAAGAACGCAAAGCCGCAGAAAAGCGTGGCGAAGCTTATGTTCCGAAAACCGATGTCGTCACCGGTTACGAACCGACGATTGACCCGTCTTATTTGGAATGACAAAACGCAGAAAAGTGACTATATTCTCTGCGTCAAATTTGTCCGCGTAGCTCAATTGGATAGAGTGTCAGTTTCCGAAACTGAAGGTCACGAGTTCGACTCTCGTCGTGGGCACTGAAAAACGCTCCGCATTTGCGGAGCGTTTTTAGTTTTTTCATTTCTCGTTAAACAGCGCGGACGATTTTTCCCGTGAGTTCGTGCGGTTCTGCATCGAGAATTTTCACCCAGTAAAATTCTCCTGGCGTCGCATCGCCTTCAACGATTTTCACAATATCATCGGAATCGAGCGAATTGCCTTCGGTGCGTCCGATGAAATGGTAATCGCTTTCTTCGGCGACTTCGTCGATCAAAACCTTCACTTCTTTGCCGATAAACGCTTCGGTTGCTTCGCTCGAAATTTCTTCTTGGACATCGTTAATCGCATCCAATCGGGCGCGGGCTTGGTCTTCGGGCACAGGCGTTTCGGTAAGCTGTAACGCCGGCGTTCCTTCTTCGGGGCTAAAGACGAAACCGCCCAAATGTTCGAAGCGCACATCTTGAATGAGTTGCATTAACTCTTCAAAATCTTCTTGCGTTTCGCCGGGGAAGCCGACCAAAACTGTTGTGCGAAGAGTAACTCCCGGAATTTTTTCGCGCATTTTGAAAAGCATTTCGCGAAGACTTTTTTGCGTGTAATGGCGGCGCATTAACTTCAAAATTTTATCGTTGGCATGCTGAATTGGCATGTCGATATATTTGCAAAGTCGCGGTTCGTTTGCCATCAGTTCCAAAAGTTCGTCATCGATAAATTGCGGATACCAATAGAGAGTCCGAATCCAAGGAATTTTTGTTTCGGCGAGAATTGCTTTCAAAAGTTTTGTAAGCGTAGGACCGCGGACGCCTTGTTCGTGGCCGTAGAATGTCGTGTCTTGCGCGATAAGAGTCAATTCTTTGACGCCTTGCGCTTCTAATTCTTTGGCTTCTTGAACGATACTTTCAATTGAAAACGAAACTTGTTTTCCGCGGATGTTTGGAATGGCGCAGAAAGCGCAGCGACGATCGCAGCCTTCGGCAATTTTGAGATATGCGTGATGCGGAAAATCGCCGAGGTTTAAACGCTTAATATTTTCGGTGCCGCTGGATTTTTCGCCGAGTCCGAGAACTTGTAAAATTTTTCCGGGCTCATAAGTGCCAAGCCAATAATCGACTTCGGGCATTTCCTTCGGCAGTTCTTCTTTGTAACGTCCCGAAAGGCAACCGGAAACGATGAGTTTTTGCGCGGGCTTTTTGATTTCGACAAAAGACAGAACCGCATTGATGGATTCTTCTTTGGCAGCTTCAATAAAACCGCAAGTATTCACCAAAAGATAATCGGCTTTTTCTGCCGACGGTGCAGAAACAAATCCGACCGAATAAAGTTCGGCTAAAAGATGTTCCGCATCGACTTGATTTTTTGCGCAGCCTAATTGAGCTGCAAAAATTTTGGGATGCTTCATTTATTCCCAGTCGTCGTAAACTTCTTGAGCTGCCGGAGCGGGAGCTGGTGCAGGTTCTTGTGCGGGAGCCGGAGCTTCTGCTGCGGGCTGTTCTGTCGGAACTTCTGCCGGAGCAGGTTCTGCTTCGGGGGCTGGTGCCGGTGCAGCTTCTGCTGCGGGTTCTTCGACAGGAGCCGGTTCTTGTGCCGGGGCAACTTCTTCAACAGGAGCTTCTGCAGCGGGAGATTCTGCGGCCGGAGTGGAGCTTGTGAAAGAACCCGAATTGTTGTAAGAATCCGAATTGCTGTAAGATTCTGTCGCTTCGCCCGAGGCTGCCGAGCCAACGGTATCGTTTGCTTTGTTATCAATCCACCAAGCAAAGCCGAGCGGTTCGAGCGCAGACTTGCCGTAAGATTTTGCGTCTTCAATTTTTTTGAAGTAACCGATGCGGACGCGGTAATAAGAACCTTCGAGTTCACCCGGATTTTCTACTTGAGCGAGATAGCCTTTAATGCCTTTTTCTTCCAACTTTTTTAGGATTGCTTTTGCAGCGCTCTTCGACGGTTGAATGCTCACCTGAATGACAACGGCGCCTTCCGTTCCCGGTTGTACGACATCACCGCTCAAAGTAAATGTTCCCTTGTCTGCGGACGAAGTTGCCGAGAGCGATTCAATCGATTGCAACTGCGGCATTTCTTGCTTGGCTGCAGTATCGGGGGCTGCTGCCGGAGCTTCTACTTTCTTTGCCGGCTTGATTTCGGGTACAATTTCGTCTTCTTCGTTGCATCCTGCGATCATTAGTCCAGCGATTGCCGAGAGAGCAAAGGCGGAAACTTTGGAAAATTGAGTCATTCTCGCTCCTATAAAGTCAAAGAACTTTTTGTATTAAAATATACATAAGTCTTTGAATTATCGCAAGTTGTGGATATTTTAAAGCGAAAAATTTCACAGAGAAAAGCGGGAACTCTCTTTTCACCCTTGACGAAATTTGCTTTTTTGAATATATTTGCGATGCATTTTAAAAATTTTCAACCCAAGGAATCGAATGATCGGTGTCGTAGTAAAGCCTAATGAACCTTTCGAACGCGCTCTTAAGCGTTTCACCAAGTCTTGCGAAAAGAATGGCATCATCTCTGACGTGAAGAAGCGTCAGCGCTATGAAAAGCCGTCCGAAGAAAAGAAGCGCATTGAAACTTCTGCTCGTCGCAAGCGCCTCAAAGAACTTGCAGACGCAAATCGCAAGCGCCTCTACTAATTCGTCGCTTTTTTACGAATGCCAAGGGAATGTATCATATACATTCCCTTTTAGTGTTTCTATTTTTCGCTCGAACTTAAACTCCCGGTCTGGGAAAAGGACACAATATGGCAGATTCTCTCGTTAAGGCAGAAAGCCCTCTTCTTCAAGAAATTTTGGCAGACATCAAGGCGGCGATGAAGGCGCATGATTCGGTCACGCTCGAAGTCCTTCGTACCCTCCATTCCGACATCAAGAATGTGGCGATCAATGCAAAGAAAAATGTGACAGATGACATCGTTCTCGACGTTCTCGCCAAGAGCATCAAGCAGCGTAACGAATCAATCGAAATGCTCCGCAAGGGCGGTCGTGAAGAAAACGCTCAGGAAGAAGAAAAGACTCTCGCCGTTTACCAGAAGTATCTCCCGAAGCAGCTCTCGGAAGATGAAGTAAAGGCCCTGATCGAAGAGATCAAGACCCAGGTTGGAGCTCAGGGCCCCAAGGACATGGGGAAGATCATGAAGGAACTTACCCCGAAGACGAAAGGCCGCTTCGACGGTCGTCGCGTGAGCGATCTCGTCAAAGAAGCACTTGCCTGATTAAATTTTTGTTTTGAATGGAGCAACCAGCAGCATCTGTCGATTGCTTTGCCGTTTAAAGGTTCATAGATGAAATTAGTCTGATCTCGGAATTTTGAGGCAGACGATTTCTTGTGAATTTGTTTCAGACAAACATTCGGCAGAAAAAATGCGTGGGTTTTATGCGTTTCCTACAATTTGAAGGATCAGAAATCGGACGTTTATCTTTGGCATACGATTGTTTATTTCTGAAAATTGAGTTGCTTTCTGGTTCATTGCTGAGGATTAGTGATTTTCCCATCGGAGCAAGAAAGAGATTCAAATGATTTATTCTTTTCTATAAGAGTTCCTGACCCTATAGATGATTTCCGTGCTGCGGCGAGTTTTTTAAATTGAGCCATATCTCCATTTAGAGCTTGAAAAACGCACTTGAGCTTTTCTCGGAGAATAAGTCCCTCGGAGGATGATAATTGTTTAGAAGCCGGAAACTGAGTTTCATTAAGCAAGTCGGAATTTTCGCCAAAAAGATGGAATTGATTTGCATCTCCGCTGTAGATGACTTGGATAGGAGGCAGGTAATTGCTGCGGAAATATCCTGTACCGACCAAACTCCATAGAAGTACTTTTGAATCTTTATCGAAAATTATTCTGTTAAGTCTTTCTGCGTATTCAGTTTGTGCCCTGACTAAAAGACTGTAATCTTTTCCATCTTTAAGATTAATCCCTCCGTATAAAATTATCGAAGTTAAATCGTCGAGATCAATTTGTTCATTTCCGTTCTCTTTTGCAATTTTATTTCTTTTGAACGTAATTCCTGTTCCGCTGAGGTCTAGTACGTAAGATTCTGTTGCTAGGATTTTAGCTAAAGCTGTATTGATGAGTTTTAAGGGACCGTGGTTTCCTGAATTGATCTTCTCAAGATATTCGCTGAATTTCGTTTCATAATCGTTTAGTAAAAAGCCGATTTGTCGATCGGAACGGTTTGGGGATTGTCCTAACTGGTCAATTCCTCTTTGGATCGTTAGAATTGCTTTTTCTAATGTTTGCTTTGAATATTTCGCCAAATTCTCTTCGGTTTTTTTATTTTTGGTTGTCTTGAGTTTTTTCAAATAGAGTCTTGTTTCTTTTTCAAAATCTCGATAAAGAATGTGTATCGCTTCTGCGAATGTTTGTGAAGTTGGAGTCATGAATGCTTTGGTATGACTGAATTTTTCATCCATCGTTTCCAAGTATTCGTGGATGGTTTTATAAATGTCGTTGTTTTGTGAAGTCTCTTTAGAATGATCGAATTCTTCTAAAGCCTTGTTAAATTCTTCAACGTCGTCGATTAAAGAAGCTAAGTCTTGTGATTTGAGTTCATTTAAAATTTCTCTCCTTTTTTCAAAATCTTTTATTTTGGACAATTGAAGAATTGCGTCAATCCAACCCGTTATAGATTAAGCAGATAAATACTTTACAAAACAAGCAAAGTTTACTATATTTGCATCATGGAAAAAGATGATGCAAGAAAGAATGTCCAGAGCCTTCTCGAAAAA
>NZ_QGHD01000038.1 GCF_003148885.1 Hallerella porci
ATGCTCCGTCTTTGCCAAAAATTGGCTTTCCTGTTTTGAACTGAGATGCTGCTTTTTTGATCATCTCTTTATATTCTTCGTGTGTCATCATAGTTCCTCAATTTACATCATTTTTCAAATGATGCTTGGTGGTGAATGACACAGTTTTATGGATAGAGTCCGTTCGCAACTTGTATTTTGTGAAGAATCGGTTGCGCAAATATCGCACATTTCGCGGCATTCGTCTGAAATCGGCGGCAAAGTTTCTGCCGTTTCGGTTTTCGCAAAATCATTTTGTATGGAAGCTTCTTGTAAAGCGCTTAATGTGTCAATCGATAAAAGTTGATTGCTTTCGATTTGAATTAAAAAATCGCATTGTTTATTGGTGCAAGATTTGAAAAGTGTATCGGCTAAAGCCGCCATTTGCGGCGAATCTGCTGCAAGAAGTAAGCCGTTCACAAACAAAACGAATCCCAAAAAGCGTTTCATAAGCCCTCAGTGATATAAAACTTCTTAAAAAATAGTTTTTTTTTGCATACGGCAAGGGTAATTTTTGAAGAGTTCGGAAAGCGGCGGCGAAGCCGCCGCTTTTTTCGTTTCCGCGCGCCGAAGGCGCGCCACTTTTTATTTGCGTTAGCGACTGACGCCCAGAGGGTTCGGATTTTGCGGCGCGAAGCGGCGCAAAAGCTGAACGGAAATTTTCGCCGCAAATCGCGGCGAAAATTATACCGCTAAGGAGCGACGGCGCGCGCGCCGGAACGCCCAAAAAATTTGATTTTTTTTTGCATTGAAAATTTTCCTTTATATTGTTTTCTTTTTGTTTTCCTTGATTATATTTCAATTACACTTTTTAGGAGTTCGGATGAAAACTTGGATTATTTTTTCGAGTGCGACACTTTTTTTGGCACCGTGTTTTGCGGCGACGAGTTTTTATTTGAATAAAGCGGGCTACGAGACGAATCGCCCGAAGAGCGCGATTGTGGAAAGCGATCTCGATTTGAGCGGGACGACATTTGAAATTCGGCAAGGCGATGCGGCTGTTTTTTCGGGGACGATTCCAGCGGGTTATGCGCCCGATTTTTGGTCGACGAATAATTATTTTCGATTGGATTTTTCGGCGCTCAATGCGACGGGCAATTTTACGATTGTTTTGAATTCGGGTGAGGCGTCTCCGACTTTTGCGATTGCGAAGGATAATTTTCAAGAGACGACTTTGGGTTTGGTTTTGAATTATTTCCGCTTGGATCGCAATACGAATTCTGACGTTGCGGTTCCCGTTTACGGTTCGGGGACGACGCGCGATGTGCACGGCGGTTGGGATGATGCGTCGGGAGATGCGAGCAAATATTTGTCGCATTTGTCGTATGCGAATTATTTGAATCCGCAGCAAATTCCGTTAACGGTTTGGGCGCTTGCATTCTCTGCGGAACATATTCCGACGCGCGTTCTGGCTGCGACTTCGGATGCAAATTTTGCGAAAGACGAAGCGGTTTACGGTGCCGATTTTTTGGTGCGAATGCAAGATGATGCGGGATTTTTCTATATGACCGTTTTTGATAATTGGGGTGCGAGTTCGCGCGGACTTTGTGCGTTTAGCGGTTCGGATGGAGAGCGCAGCGCGGATTATCAAGCCGCATTCCGCGAAGGCGGCGGTATGGCGATTGCTGCCCTTGCACGAGTTGCGTCGATGAGACTTTCAGGGGATTATTCGCCCGAAGAATATTATGCGGCAGCGTTAAAAGGCTTTAAGCATTTGCAAGAAAAGCAAACTCTCGGCGGCGCTTGCGCTTATTGCGATGACAAAACCGAAAATATCATCGATGATTATACGGCGTTGCTTGCCGCTGCTGAGCTTTACAACGCAACGCCACAAGTTACCGATGGAATTGGTTTGGAATATTTAGAAGTCGCACGCGCACGCGCAAAACATTTGGCGGAACGTTTAAGCGATGACGGTTATTTTTGGAGCGATAATCAGAAGACGCGTCCGTTCTGGCACGCAAGCGATGCGGGGCTTCCGCTGATTGCGCTTTTACGCTATTTAGAAATTGAAGCGGACGAAACTTACAAAGCGCCGATTATTGCAGCGGCACAAAAACATCTCGATTGGATGATTCGCGTGACCGATTTGGAACACAATCCGTTTGGTTATGCGCGGCAAGTTTATAAAACTCAAGGAAAAATTAAAGAAGGATTTTTCATTCCGCACGATAATGAAGCAAATTATTGGTGGCAAGGCGAAGATGCGAGAATTGCTTCTCTTGCGGCGGCGGCAAATTATGCGACTCACGCATTCCGCTATGCAGATTCTGCGGCGACTTACACCTACGCGACAGACCAACTCGATTGGATTTTGGGAAAGAATCCTTTTGATTTAAGCATGATGTATGGAATCGGTTCTAAAAATGTTCCGCAATACAGCGGAAGCCTTGGCAAAGGAAGTTTGAAAGGCGGCATCGCGAACGGAATCACCGGAAAAAATACCGATGGCTCGGGAATCGTTTGGAACAATGTCAATTACGCGGGCTATGATATAGCGCAATCTTGGCAAAATTGGCGCTGGGTAGAACATTGGCTTCCGCATTCCACTTGGTATCTGCTCGCACTTGCGACTCATTACGATGAAAATGTGAAGACGACTGCGATTTCCAAGGCGAAGGCAAAACTCGCATCCTTCCAAATTCAGCAAAACGGTCGCACTTTGCAAATTCAACTTTCCAAAAACGCCAATGCGCAAGTTCGCCTTGTTGATTTGCAAGGAAAAGTGCTAATGCAAAAAACTATCGATTCTTCGGCGCAATTGGATTTGACAAATTTCAACGCTGGCATTTATTTTGTTCAAGTGCCAGGCTTCGGCAATCGAAAAATTGCTATTCGATAAATTGCGATGAAAATTTCTGTGAGCGACTCTTGAAAGAGTCGCTTTTTTGTAAAATAAAATTTATAACACACTATTTGCACGGTAAAAGTTTTCGTCCAAAATAATTTGAAAATTTTCTAGATTTTATGTAAAAAAGGATGATTGTATGATTGGGAAATTTCAAACAACTCTCGCGATTGGCGCTTTACTTTGGGCAAATTCTGTTTTCGCTTATCCGAAAAATCCTGCGTTAAAAACGATTGATAACGATGGCTTCGCTTTAACGATTCAAAATTTTGGCGATGAACATTATTCTTTTACGCAGACTTTAGATGGTTTTCTTGTCATTCAAAAAGAAGGCGTTTATTATTACGCAGACGAAAATGGCGAAGCGTCTTCAATGAAAGCGAAAAATTTCAATTTGCAAAACGAACAAGAGAAAGCTTATTTAAAATCCGTTGACGAAAAAAAAGTCAAAGAATCTCACGCCAAAAAGAATGGGCGAAAATTCCAAGCCGAGAAAAAAGAACGCGCTTCTTGGATTCCAAGCGTTTCGGATAAACCGAAATTGAGACTTCCCAATCCCGCGGGACATTCTTACGGAACAAATCGATTCCCCGTTATTTTGGTCGAAACGAACGATACAAAAAATTGCGATTCTCTTGAATTTTATAATCAAGTGAATCAAAACGGTTATAGTAAAAACGGCCACATCGGTTCGGTCAAAGATTATTTTACTGCGCAATCAAACGGATTATTTGTTCCCTCTTACGATATTTATTTAGTCAAAGTTGATAAAAATATTTCGAGTTACAAAGAGAACGAACAATATTTAGTCAAAGAATCTTTAGAAAAATTGCGTGCAAAATATCCTCAATTTAATGCGCAAAATTATGACGCCGATAACGATGGATTCGTCGATGCGGTTGCAATTATGTATGCTGGAACAGAAGCTGCTGCAAATAACGTCGGCGGTTTTGCATACAACTTAAAATACAACGCAGTCGGTCAACAAGATGCAGGGAACGGAAAAAAATTTGACGCTTATTTTATTTTAGCGCAAATGATTTCCAATACAACTCTTGCGCCCATCGCACAATTCATTCATGAATTTAGCCACACAATGGGGCTCCAAGATCATTACTGCGTCTACGGCAGCGAATGCTATCAAGATTTCACGAATACAGAATATCAATTTCCAAGCGTTCACGGTTGGGATGTGATGGCGACGGGAATGTATAATGGACCAAGCAACGGCGCAACTCCTGTGGGCTACAGCGCTTTTGAAAAACAGTTTATGCATTGGATTGAATATGAAACTTTGACTACGACAAATGATGTAACGATTATGAATCCACTCAATTCGTCAAATCAATCTTATAAAATTCCTGTGGCTGGAAATAACGATGAATGGTTTGTCTTGGAAAACCGCCAAACGACAGATTGGGATAAATACTTACCGAATTCGGGGCTTTTAATTTGGCATATCGATTACGATCAAGCGATTTGGGACAGCGACGCATTAAATGATGATAAAACGCATCAGAGAATTGACGTTGTTGAAGCCGGAAACATTAAAGTGAATTCCTATTACGATGGATTTTACAGCGGATATGGCGGCGAAAATTTAGCGGACGATGTATTCCCGGGCTCACAAAATGTCACTTCCTTCGATGGCTTTTATTCGTGGAATGGAATTCATCAAGGAGTTAGTTTATACAACATCACCGAAGCCAATCAAAAAATTTGCTTTACTACAAAATCCGGTATTGCTGTCAACAATTGCGAAGTTCAATCCAGTTCGAGTTTTGAAATTTCAAGTTCTTCCGAAAATCCGTTCATCGAATCTTCGAGTTCTTACGAACCGATTCCATTCAGTTCAAGTTCCGAAGAACCTTGGTTTGTTTTCAGTTCATCGAGTTCTGAAACGGAAACTTCACTCCAAGACTTACAGAAAATTTTGAATCGAATTGACGTTATCGAAAATACTTTATCAATTGAAACTTCGATTGCAGGCACAAAACAAATTTCCCTTTTCGATGTTACCGGCCACACGATTTTACAAAAATCATTTCATACAAATTCATTTGAATTGGATTTGCAAAAAATCAACGGAAAAGTTTTGATTGTAAAACTTTCCCAAGGAAAAAAGATTTTACAAGCCAAGAAAATTTCCATTCGATAAAATTTTTCGTTTGTATATTTTCGCATTCAACACAAAAGCGACCTTTTGCAGGTCGCCTTTTTTTTGGATGAAATGTTATAGAGCTAACTTAATTTGCAGCTCATCCTTTTTCTGTTCCATTTCAAATTGTGAAAAAATATCCACTTTTGAATTCGGAACTTCTAAACCCCAATTATCCCACCCTGTATAATTATTTCTCGCAAATAATTCAATTTTTGACTGTTCCGGAAACATTTGCGTAATGCCTGCAATAACCTCTAAAGGTTTTTGACTATGTTCTTTTCTAGGAACAGTAATCATTTGCCGCACATTTCTTGCTCCTCGCGGTTGAGGAAACCTCCCATGTTTAAAAGCCAACACAAATTCAGTTTGAGATAAAGTGTACCTTCCTGGATTATGAACCATCTTATCCCACACAAAAGCTACTGTTTTATATTCAAATCCCCACGCTTCGGCCAATTCAATAGAATTTGCCATCTGAGGACCTGTAGTCCACATAAATAAAATGCAATCATCTGCCGTAATATTTTGAACCTTTAATTCTTTTAACTGGTTTAATTTTACCGTTGGATATTTAAAACTCGCTGAGCTAAGAAAAATTTCTTTTTCAAAGCCTATGTTTTCATTTTTAATAACAGATTTATCATATTGCATTTTACCACCATAATCCCATGGAGGATCTGCATAAATAATCTGATATTTTTTATTCGGCAAATCAGGATATACTCCCGCCAAAGGATTTATTTTTGTTCTTTCTTTAGCTTGTTTATTGTATAATGAATATGCTGTAATTTGCTCTGTATTACTCATCACTCAAATCCTTTAATCTGTTTTTCTTAAAGATACATTTATTTCTAAGACAATTCAAGCAAAATGTTACTCATATACCGTGGACTTTAGTTTTTTTTTGATTATATAATTTAATAAATTCTAGGAATTTTTTATGATAAAAAGTAAATTCGGAGCTAAATTAAAAAGTCTTAGACAACAAAGAGGCATTAGTCAAGAACAATTTGCTCTTTCTATTGATATGGATCGAACTTATTACGCCTCTGTAGAAAATGGAAAACATAACATTTCTCTCATCAACATTGAAAAAATTGCAAGTGGTCTTAATATCTCTTTAAAAGAACTTTTTGACGGAGTATAAAAATGGGAACTTTGGAATTAAGAGAACGAAATAACTGGCAAACAAATAGTGGTCCCAAAGGTTTAGCAGGAGCTGCTGAACATAAATTATTTCAAGCCTTTAAAAAGGCTTTTAAAAATACAGATTATGAAATTACAGAACATCCCAAAGAACTCAAGCATCTGTATGATTCTTTTGAACTTTCAAAAGAAGTTTTAGAACAAATTTTTACTCCTTCTGACGAAGCAATGCAAAAAGCCAAGCGGTTAGGTTGGGGAGTTTCTCCTGATTTTGCAATCAAGAATAAAAAAACAGGGAAAATTTTGTTTGGAGAAATTAAAAGACAAGATGGCTGGGTTGAGGGTAAAGAGCCTTCTGCAGGGCGTGGAAACGCTCACGAACGGATGTGTAAATTATTTAGTCCTGGACTCATTAAAGCTTATCGCGAACACAGCGGTATCAACGATTTAGAAATTTTACCTTTTTGGATTGTTTTAGAAGGCGACATTACTAGAGATCCAAAACGTAATCGAGAAATTGCATTTTGGTTTGATTCTTATACAAAAAATTTCTTTATGTGGCGCCCAAATATGACCGATAAAGATTTGATTCACTTTTTTTATCAAAACCTAAAACCTTATCTAGATTAAACAAAAGCGACCTTTTGCAGGTCGCCTTTTTTTTGAATGAAAAAAAATTTAAGTTTTCGCTTCGGCGGTTTTCATTTCGCGTTCCATGCGAAGGCGTACAATCATTTCGTTATACAAATCTTGTAAGCAATCTTCAATCGTAATCATCGGCTTCCAACCGAGATCCATAATTTTTGAGGGATCGCCGACTAAGAGAGGAATGTCCAAGGAACGTTCTTTTGCCGGGTCAAAGCAAAAGTCCACATCGATGTCTGCGATGTCCACGAGAGTTTCGGTGAGTTCGCGGACAGTATAAGATTTGCCGGAACAGATATTATACACTTCGCCAGGATTTCCCGCTTGCAAAACTTGGATAAGTCCGCGCGCCACATCGCGCACATCCAACACATCACGGCTGACATCTAAACTGCCCGAATAAATAATCGGTTCTGCGCCATATTTTTTAATGCGGACAACTTGACTTGCAATTGAAGGAATTGAAAAGCGACGGCTGTGATGCGGGCCTGTAAAATAGAACGGGCGAATCGTCACAATGTGCATTCCGTAAGCATTCGTAAATTGATTGCCCAAAAGTTCCATGCACGCTTTCGAAGTTGCATACGGCGTCAGCGGATTCGGTCGATCGGTTTCTTTGTGAAGAGTGGTGAGAAGAGTGCCCGAAGTGCGGCCATATACTTCGCTTGAACTGAGCAGCAAAATTTTTGCTTCGGGAACAACTTGTCTTGCGGCTTCAAGTAAATTCTGCGTGCCGAGTAAATTTGTACTCAATGTTTCGTAAGGCTTTTTATACGAAAGTTCCACGCTGGATTGACTCGCCAAATGATAAATCGCCCGCGGATTGATTTCTTTCATCACTGCGAGAACATCTTTAAAATTCAGCAAATCGCCGGTGCGGTAATTGACATCCGAAACTTTCTGCCACGGCTGCGGTTGTTCATCGCTGAAGCTGTATAATTTTTCACCATTGCGCGTCACCGACGACAAAATGTGAAAGCCCAACGCTCCTGTTCCACCCGTCACTAAAATACTCATGCAGTCACCTCCGGAAGTACCGCTTTCCAAGCTTCTTTGACAAGAGATTCTTCGACATTCGCCACTTTTTTGACTTCGCCAATTTTCGTCGGAAGAATGTAAACGCGTTTGTTCTTTTCCACTTTTTTGTCAACGCCCATCGCATCCCAAGCTGCATCCGGCTGCACACCGTCCACCGTTTTCGGAAAACCGTAAGCGTCGAGAAGCGCCGTTTGACGATTTTCAATTTCGGGCGAAATCATTCCCAAATTTCGCGCAAGTCTTGCGGCAACGCGCATTCCTAAACTTACGCCAATACCATGCGAAAATTCATAATGATGCAAATTTTCAATGGCGTGTCCAAAGGTGTGACCGTAATTGAGAATGGCGCGCAGTCCTTGTTCCTTTTCGTCAATGCCGACCACTTCTGCTTTGATTTCGCAGCTGCGACGGATAATGTGCGCAAGCGCTTCGGAATCGCGGGCGAGAATTTTTTGCACATTCTGTTCCAAAAATGCAAAGAATTTTTCGTCGTAAATAACGCCGTACTTGACGACTTCGGCAAGGCCCGCTAAATATTCGGAATCGGGAAGAGTCGCGAGAACATCCAAATCGCAGACGACGGCTTTCGGCTGATAAAATGCGCCGATCATATTTTTGCCTTCGCTGTGATTGACTGCGACTTTTCCGCCGACAGAACTATCAACCATCGAAAGAAGAGTTGTCGGAATCTGCACAAAATCAATGCCGCGTTGATATGTCGCCGCTGCAAAGCCCGCCATATCGCCGACGACGCCGCCAGAAAGTTGCAGCAAACAAGATTTGCGACTGTAACGACGGCGCAGCATAAATGTGTAAAGCTGATTTAAACTCGAGAGATTCTTGTAAATTTCTCCGGCGCGAAATTTAAACGCAGGACAATTTCCCGCTTCGTGGCGGAGCATTCCCAAATTCCGCGACTGCGCTTTGGCAATCGTCGTATCGGTACAAACGAGGAACGAATCTTTTGGCGCAAGACGCAGTCCCGCAAGCATTGAAGAAATCTGCGGAATCAATTTATGCCCGATAAAAATCGGATAATGCGAGCCGCCCGAAGGTTCGACGTAAACCGCCCGCGAATCCCAAAATTTTAATCCACGGAGAACCGCAGAAATTACAATGTCTTCGGAATCGTTTGTGCTTTCAACGCTAAAGTCTGCGAGCGCATAACGTTCTTCGCGTTCAGCGAGCATCGTTTTTACTTTTTCTAAACGCTCTTCGGGAGAAAGCCCCGACATGAGTGGCCGCGTATCTTTTCTGCCAATTCGTTCGGAAAGAACTTCGGGACTTGCCCACAGCCGCACAATGATTCCCGTTTTTCGAATCAGCGAAACGACTGCAGCCTGCGTTAAAGTGCCGCCGCCGAGAGCGACGACTTTCGGCGAAGAATCCGCGGCAATTTCTTGAATCGTTTCCAATTCCATTTTGCGAAAAGCGGCTTCGCCTTGTTCTTCAAAAATTTCCGAAATACTTTTGCCTTGACGTTCGACGATAAGCGCATCCGTATCGATGAAAGTTGCATGCAACCGTTCCGCAATGCTTCTTCCGATGCGACTTTTTCCGCTCGCCATAAAACCGGTGAAATAAATTGTCTTCTTTAACGCAAACATTTTTCGTCCTCCGACAAGCCCACGGCTAATTTCATTACATCCACGTCGGCAGTTTTACCGGGGAACCAATATTCAAAACTTTTTGCTCCTTGATAAACGAGCATCGCGCTGCCACCGATAACTTTGCAGCCCGCCGCTTTTGCTTCACGAAGAAGTCGCGTTTCTTTCGGGTTGTAAACGATGTCGCACACCGCAAAATTTGAAGAAAGCATCGCCATCGGAAGAGGTGTCGCATCGACATTCGGATACATTCCAACACTCGTCGCATTCAACACCAAATCCAAGTTTTTGCGAATCGCAGCAAATTCCGAAAAGAGAAGATGCCCGACAGATTTTTTCTCGGGAAATGCTTTAGAAAGCGCATCGGCAAGTACTGCGCCCCGCTCTGCATTTCGCGAAACGATTGTCAATTCTTCGGCGCCTTCGGCAAGCATCGCAAAAGCAATCGCTTTCGCTGCCCCACCGTTTCCTAAAATCGCCACCCGAGAACCCGGAATGCGAACACCGTGTTCTTCTAAATCGCGAAGCGCTCCATACGGATCCGTTGTCGTTCCGAGCAATTTACCGCCGACGATTCCATTTTCCCAATAGAGAGTGTTCACGCTGCCGGTAAACCGCGAAATTTCCGAAACGCCGTCTAAAAATGCGCCCACTTTTTCCTTAAAAGGAATGGTGACGTTAGCGCCCAAAAATTTCATTGCACGAAATCCCGCGATAGCCGTTCCTAAATCCGAGGGCTCGGGAGAAAGCGGCACATACGCCGCAGAAATGCCCAGCTTTTCAAAAACCGCGTTATGCATGCAAGGCGACTTGCTATGTCCAACCGGATTTCCGAAGATGGCGAGCAGTTGAGTACATCCATCAATATTTTTCACATAATAAATATAATCTAGTTTTTGACTTTTCGCTTTTTGTTTTCTTGAACGTTTGCCGTTTCTGTTTTTGATTGAAACAAAATAGTCAACATTTGACTTCTAATCGCTTTAATTTTTCTCGGAATTCATCTTGCGCAGAAAGACAAGTGTCCCGCAAGAATCCGTTAATTTTTCCCCAATTTTCAAGTCCTCGATAATAGAAATAGCGCAAATTCTCGGTGATAATAAAAGGAATTATCCCACTTTGCAGACATTGCCAAAATAGAAGCAAGCGCCCAACTCGCCCATTTCCGTCTTGAAATGGATGAATACGTTCAAACTCTACATGAAATTGCAAAATATCATCAATCGAAACTTTTTTTAAAGAATGATACGCCTTGAGTAATTTTTGCACCCGAGAATGCACTTCTTTCGGTAGAGCAGTCCTTTCTCCGCCAACTTCATTCGGCAATTTTTTATACTCCCCAACCGCAAACCATTCTTTTTGACTATCCGAAGTATTCGATTTTAAAATTCGATGCAGTTCTTTAACATGCATTTCTGTCAATTTTTCTGTCGCATGATCAATCACATAATCCACGCAACGAAAATGATTTAATGTTTCTAAAATATCGTCCACTCGAACGCATTCGGTAGCTCCAAGCGTATGCGTTTCAAAAATAAAGCGCGTTTGTTCTTCGGTCAGTTGACTGCCTTCAAGATGATTTGAATTATAAGTCAATTCAATTTGAATCCGATGATAAATTCCTCCTTTAAAATGCGCCGATTTTTCCATTCGCAAGCGCTTTAAAAGGGGAAATTCTTTCATTTTTTTTGAGAGTATTTCTGCGCCAAGCGGAATATTCCACATTTTTCCCGTTCGAAACGCCCCGACAATTTTTCCCGTTTTACATTGGTAGCGCACCGAGCGTTCGCTCAGCCCGTATTTTTCCGCAAATTGAGAAACAGAAAGATAATTCATCGGCAAATCCGCATTTAATTTTTCTCAAAATAAGAAATTTTTGCCGACATCGGCAACTTTTTAAAGAATTCCTCCCAGAAACTCTTCAAATCCCCGCAAAATTTTTTGCCATTTTCTGTCTTTTCAAAAATAAAAAAGAGAGCAAATAATGCTCTCGTTAAACATGCTGCGCAAGCGCTGCGCTTTTATCTTCCGTTTAAATAATCGAGCACTTTTTTGGTGAGGTCGTTTTCGTCTTTCCAGAAGAGAACGGCTCCCGTTGCGCGGTCGATGACCATGTCATAGCCTTCTTGCAAAGCGATTTCGGTCACCGCTTTCTTGATAAGCGAAATAATCGGCGCGCTGACTTTTTCATTTTCGGTAATGAGTTCGCCAGTTCTCCCGTAAACGCGGTCGATGAATTCTTTTAATTCGGTATTTTTCTTCGCGTAATCCGCTTCGAGTTCTTTGCGTTTTTCATCCGAAAGCATTAACGCTTGCTTGTCCAATTTTTCTTTTATCGCAGCGAGTTCCTTTTGGAGCAAGTTCGCTTGCTGTTCCCACTTTGCCACTTGACGGTCATATTCTTCTTGGGCTTTTTTCGTGCCTTTATAGCCTTCGAAGATAAGCTTCGAATCGACATGGGCGACGCGCAAACCATCTTCGGCAAAGGCGATGCTTAAAAGTCCAAGGAAAAACAGAACGAAGACAAAAGATTTTTTACGCATTAGAATCCCTGCCCGATAACAAAGTTGAATTCCATATCGCCGACACTGGTGCGGTCGTAACCCGAATAAGTTTCGCCCACATCGAGCGGCCAAGCAAAGTCAAAGCCGATAATACCGAGCATCGGAACGATGACGCGGAAACCAAATCCGAAGTCGCGTTTTAAACTCGACGGATCCCATTCTGTAATCGGATTCGGCTGACTCGTCGAAACTTTCGTGTCGGGGTCATAGCGTTTACCAAAGACGTTACCAGCATCGAAGAAGAGCGGAAGCAAGTAGAATGTGTTCTGCACAATGCCCCACTGCAATTCGGCGCCGATGTATTGATAACTGCGGCCTAATCTACGATAACCGATCGAGCCCGAGCTATAACCGCGCATCATCCCGTTGTAACCGAGAACGCCGCCCATCTGATAGAGAGTGCGATATTGCAACGGATCGCCGACCATAAAGCCGTATTCATTCGTCAAGGCGACTGCCAAGCGGTCACCGATAAGCGGGAACCACCATTTCACAGTCAAATCGGTTTTCACAAAATTGAAGTCACTGCCGATTTTTTCGTCTGCCCATTGCACAGAAAGCACGTAACGTGAACCATCTGTCGGGAACTGCGGCAAGTTCTTGTCATCGCGGATAAGTTTGAATGTTAACGCCGATTCGATGCCGGAATAACGCACCAAGCTTCCGTCCACATTCGGACCTTGCTTGTTTTGCATCCAGCTGTAACCGATTTGACCGTAGAAGTAATCGTCCGGCCAAGTGAGACGTTTACCGACATAAATGGATCCACCGTAACGGGTAATGTTCGGGTCGTCATCGCGATGCCACCAAGCATAGCTCAAACTCGTTCCGAGTGTAATCGGATAGTCGAGGAACCACGGTTCGACAAAGCTAATCGATGCGCTCTTTTTGTCTTCACCATATTCCACATTTAACGATGCGCTTTGACCGTCGCCCATACAGCAGTTCGGAATCGAAATGCCGAAGGTTCCCGTTAATCCATCGCTTTGGCTATACGCAAGGCCTGCGCTAAATTGACCAGTGCCCGCTTCCTTTTCTGCTACTTTGAAAATCAAATCGACTTGTTGATCGCCGACAACTTGAATATCGGGATAAACCATATCGAAATAATTGAGCTGCATAATTTCGCGGAAGCTGCGTTCCATCGCCGACTGCCGATAAGTATCGCCCGGATACAAGCGGACTTCGCGGCGAATCACTTTATCTTTCGTCTTCGTGTTGCCGATGATATTCACCCGATGAATTTGCGCCGGGAGACCTTCGCGGAGGCGATATTCCAAATTCACAATGCTATCGTTCACAAAGCTGCGCGTTTCATCGTATTGCGCAAACAAGTAACCGTCTTCGCGGTAAGCGTCGATGATTCCTTTCCGAGTCGCTTCGTATGCGTAATAGTCAAAGACTTCGCCGCTGTCCAAGTAAACATAATGCGAAAGCGTTTTATCGGTTAAAACTTCGTTCCCCGTAAAGTGGACTGCGCCCGCATAATAACGTTGCCCTTCATTGATGTCGATATAAATCCGCACATATTTCGACGTGACCACGCTATCATAAGGATTCAACGCTTGGAAAGTTTCTTCCAAAGTATAACGCGCGAGAAGTTTTTCATCGTAGCGTTTTTTGTGCAATTTCTTTTGGAGTTCTGCAATTTTCGGATTTTTCCAATTCTTGTCTTTCGGCAAATTTTTAAGCCAGATTTTCCGCAATTCTTCGTACGTGATAATGCCGTTCAAAATCATGACCGCGGTTTCTTCGTCTTGGACATCGTAAACCGGAACTGCCTGCGCCACCGGAGAGAAATTTGTGCGGTGTTCACGGTAATAGTGCGCGGCTTTTTCTGTCACGCGACCGGCGAGTCGATTCATAATATTCGCCGTATCCGAAATCGCTTGATTCATTTGCCCGTAAAGAAGTTCGAGTTTCCGTCCCTTCGGAACCGTGCGTCCTAAGTAAAAATTGCAGCTCGAATCCGGCAAGTATTCTGCGCGGTATTCTTTGAGTTCGGCATCCAAATAACCGAAATGGCGAATCGCATTCAACACGGTATCGCGGTCAGCTTCAAAAATCAATTCTTTAAATTCGCCATCACCCCACCAATGTGTGCGCTTCGTAATCATGTGATCGGTAATGTCGGTCGCGGGCACGTGATCGTTTCCGGTGATGACAATCGAATCCACTTGAACTTTCGGTCCTTCGCGGATGATGAATGTGACTTCGTTTTCGTGATCCGAAACGGGAACTTCGCGGTAGCCGACTTCTGCAAGCAGATAACCTTCGCCGCGGTAATAATTCAAAATATTTTGGCGGTCGCGTTCCAAACCACTTTTGCTGTAAACGCGTCCTTGTAAAAGGCTGATTTTTAAGCGCACATCTTCTTGAGCAATTTCATCGCAGCCTTCGATATAAACCGTATCAAGTGCCGGCAGTTCCACGACGCGGAACACCAGATCCACCTTATTTTCAGTTCCCGGCTGATAATCAATCCATGCGGTGACATCATCAAAATAGCCCGTTTCATACAAATCCGAGACGCTCTTTTGCACCTTTTCGGTGAGAGCCGCTGGCTGAAACGCTTGCCCATCGCGCACGCTGACGCGACTCAAAACGGAGCGTTCGTCCATATTCACCAAACCTTCGGCGCGGACGTGACGGACTGTGGTAGGCGTCGTAAAATTCTCGGGCACATCCAAAAGCTGCGCCATCGGGAACGCGACTAAAACAAGTAAAAAGGCAATAGCACGAAAGAACAAGAGGAGCGTACCTTTACAATATGGGTAAAAAATCGCTTCCAAAAATACAAAAAAGCATTTCACAAAAAAAGAAAAGCACCGCATTTGCGGCGCCTTTCCTCTTCAAATTTTACGATTACTGTCCCAAGTACTTGCGACCAACACCGTATTGGTCCTTGTATTCGATGTAATCCGGCACAAAGCCGTTCGCATACGAGAACGAAACATTCACCGAGCAGAGGAATTCGTTCATAAGTTTTCCTTTGCCAGTAAACGGTTTCTGCTTCTTTTCCACCTTTTCTTGGCCTTTCTTGCCGACGATGACTTCGGCTTCGCACCAGCCCTTATTGCCCTTTGCAAAGACCGAATCGCCCTTTGTCGAAACGAGTTTAATCAAGCTCGGATCGAGTTCGGTGTTGTTTCCGGTCGAAGCCCAGAATTGAATTTCGGCGTTGATGGAAGTAGCGCTCATTTTGAAAGTCGGGAGAGCCATGATGTAGCCCCACTTATCGACAAGCGGAGACTTGTTCGGAATATTTTCGCCGAAGATGAGGAAGTAAGGACGAGTAGCAAGACGGCTCTTGTTGAGTTCTTTCTTCAAATCAGCGTTCTGCGGAGCGATGAGTTCGACTGCGAGAAGGTTGTATTCTTTCACAACGGGATCGCTTTCTTCAAGAGCTTCCGGAAGAGCGTGGCTCACGTAAACATTTTCAGCCTGCGTGCGGAAAGCTTTTACCTTCGAAGCATCGCCGCCGAGACGATTGATGAGAGAAATCGAAGTGTCGATTTTTGCAAAACCGTCGATAATAGTGCCCAAATCAGCACCTTCCGAAGAAGCTTGATTCAAACCGACAGTCGAAAGTGCTTCGCCGATTTCCACAGCCTTTTCGGTATTTTGCACTTTATCCAAATACTGCACAGCTTGTTCAAAGAAACCGTGAATCAGGCTGCTCTGCGCATCTTTTTTGCTTTCCACTTCAGCGCGTTTTGCAATCGCCAAGGTGAAATTATCGTAAAATTCATCCGAAATTTTACCCTTGCTCTTCGCTGTTAAGTAAGAATTGATTGCATTTTGATAGCGACCTTCTTCGAGATAGCTATCGCCGCGCTTTTCATTGGCGCCTTTGCAACCGGCAAACATCACTGCGGAAGCTGCCACGAGAACGAGTAAAGTTTTTGTTTTCATTTTTTGACCCTTTATCGGAAAAAAAGTAAAATCTATTTTCTTTGCTATGTAATTTAATTAAATATCTTTGTAACGAAACATTAGTTTCGTAAATAATTTTTTGGAGAAGACATTGAAGTTTCTTGCTGTGAGTCCAGAAGCTGGCGAATGGACAAAACCGAGCCCCCTCGCAGGAGCGGTAAACCAACTGACCTTAGCAAGTGCCCGCACCGGCACCGAGACTTTAACTGTATCTCCATTTTATCCGCGTTATTTAGGCGACGAATCGAATTATCACTGCGTTTTCCGCGGAGTTGAAAAACTGCGAAATATGCCGTTCGAAGTGTGGACGGGCAGTAATCCGCTCTTCGCTTACATCCGCTACGACAATTATTTTAATCGTCCCGCCGTTTATGGAGAAAATAAAATTCCTTACGGCGATAACCATTTGCGCTTTTCTTATTTAGCTTCGGCAGCGCTTGCTTATGCCGACGCCATTCATTTTGACCCCACGACATTCTGCGGACACGATTGGGGTGGAGCACTGATGGCGCCCATCGCAAAGACTACTTATGCCGGTCCGTTTGGCGATCATCCGTTCTTTTTTACGGTGCACAATATCACTTACGATTTTCATGTAACCGAAAGCGAAATTGAACGCATTGGACTTCCCCGCACCGATTACAATATGAACGGCTACGAATTCTGGGGAAAAGTCAGCCTTCTCAAAGCAGGCGTCTTTTACGCCAAAAAAGTTTTATTGCCTTCGCCGGGTTATTGCGATGGCATCGTCCGCAATCATTTAGGTGGCGGTCTTTCCGGATTCTTGGAACGCAACCAAGAAAAATTGAAAGGCATTCAATTCGGTTTGAATTATCCGTTCTGGGATTTCAACATCAAAGCGCAACAGCCAATTGAAATGGCCAAGAAAGCAGCGCGTTCCACTTTAGCGTCATTCCTCGGCAAAGATTTTGAGCATCGCATGGTGATGTTCTGCAATCTCGGACCAGAATCTGGACGCACATCCGAAACTCTTGCAACTCTTCTCGGCGACATTAACAAGTTGAATATTTTTGTCGTCGTCGGCGCACCGCAAGGCAGCTCGGAATGGGATTATTATAACACCGTCGCGAATCAAGAACATTCGCACATGGCGGTTATCGACACCGATCAAGATAATCTAATGGTGCGTTCCACTCTCGCGGGCTCCGATGTGCTTTTTGCCGCAAACCCGACAGAACCTTCTGCGAGCATGGTTTTAAAATCCCTCGCCTGCGGGACAATTCCTTTGACCGGTCACGATGTCGGCTGCGCCAATTTACTGTCAAATTATGTCGGTGATTTTGCCACTGCAAACGCAATGCTCGTCGATGATTCCGCGGCCCCCGATCAAATGATTCGCAAACTCAAAAATGCGGTTCAACTTTACAGCAGCAATCAAGACAACTGGAATTACTTAGTGCGCAACGCCTATCAATTCCGCTACGAATGGGACAGAACCATTTCGCAATATCTCTTGACCTTTGGGGAAACTTAAAGAGATTTTATTGCCTAGAAGAATTTGGAAAATACCTATTTTCAAATTCGTAATTCACCATTTTATGCCATTCATCATCGCTTTTAACTTGTATCGATGATTCCACAGTAATAATATCATTTCCAAGACCATTATTATATAGGCGTCCCTTAAAATCCCGCCCAGCCCGCATAACTATTGGGAAAAATTGATTTCTACCCTGTGAAAATATTGCAAGGTTTTCTAAAATATGA
>NZ_QGHD01000039.1 GCF_003148885.1 Hallerella porci
ACACCTAACGCAGATAAAGATATCCAAGATTCTTTAGAAGACATGTGGGGAGATGAAGCTTATGATGTCATTATAAAATCGATTGACATTATAACCGTAAACCCCGATTTTGATGCCGCGACTGCTATTTGGGGGAGTGCTTGGCGAATGCCCACAGATGACGATTTCGAAGAATTAAAAGAAGAATGTGAATGGGAGTGGACATCTTACACGACCGTAGATGGAGAAAATGTTCCGGGTTATAAAGTGATTGGCCCGAATGGAAACACAATATTTTTACCTGCAGCAGGGTACCGTTCTGAAGGCTCTCGCGAAGATATAAATATAAAGGGCTATTATCGAAATAATAAAACAGTCGTTATCTTTAGAGATTCTTGTTATGGTCGTCGTGTAGAACTTGAATATAATGATCAAGCATCTATTCGCCCGGTAGTTTCTTCACCAGAGTGGAAATCAATAGATTGGAAAAATCGAAAGAAGTTGGTGAATCACGTGGTAGATTCAATTGCCGCCTACAAGGATTCTGTTGCTGCATATGAAGACTCGTTGGCAGCTTATAAGGCTTATGTGAATTCGCAAGCATATAAAGACTCGGTGGCAGCGGTTGCAGATTCTGTATTCAATGAACTAGCATTACAAACAAGTATTAAAGCAGTGGATTTAGGACTGAGTGTAAAATGGGCGAATATGAATGTGGGCGCAAAATCGCCTGTCGATTATGGCAATTATTTTGCTTGGGGCGAGGTAAAACCAAAAGACTCATACACCTCCGCAAATAGCCTAACACATAGAAAGGCTGAATTCAATTTTGATATAGCTGGAAATGTAAAATACGATGCAGCCACGGCAAATTGGGGAGGCAAATGGAAAATGCCTACAACTACGCAGATGCGAGAATTGCGGCACTGCACATGGGTTTGGATTTCGAGTAGTAAATTAGATGCTGCTGGAAATACAATTAGCGGCTATATTGTTAGTAATTGTGCAGTCGGAAATACCAACAGCATTTTTCTCCCAGCAGCAGGGTTCCGTTACGGTTCTGACTTGGAGATCGCAGGGAGTTTCGGCTACTACTGGAGTTCTACTCCGAGCGAGGGCAGCAGCTACGACGCCTACTTCTTGGACTTCTATTCGGATTACCAGTGCGTGATCAATGACGGCCGCTACTACGGACTATCTGTTCGTCCCGTCTTAGAATAAAAGCGTAGCGCATTCGATTTTTTGCGGCGCAGCCGCCTTAACCTTCCTAATGTCTCAAAAAAGTTTCCCGGGGGAAATTAGTCCGCCGGCTTTTTGGAAATGGAATTTCCCAGGGGAAATTTATCCGCTAGATTTTTGAAAATTGAATTTCCCGGGGGAAATTTGCCCGCTGGCTTTTTGGAAATGAAATTTCCCGGAGGAAATTAGTCCGCTGGCTTTTTGAAAATGGAATTTCCCGGGGAAAATTTGCCCGCTGGCTTTTTGGAAATTGAATTTCCCGGGGGAAATTTGCTTGCTAGATTTTAAAAATGAGATTTTGAAGTCAAAATAATGCGTCAAATTTTCAAACGGATAAATTCTGAATTCAAAAATTCGCGCGAAAACTTCACAAATTCCCCGATTCAAAACTTCGCGCTTTCCCCGCGCGCCTACGGCGCGCCATCCTCACCATTTCTAATTCCTCATTTTTGTAATTTCCTTTCATGCTTTGGCTGCAAAAATTTTTGCTTTTTCTTTTGCTGATTTTGATGAGCGGGATTTTATCTTGTGCCGAAAAATCAGCGGGAGAAGTTTCTCTCGAAAATTTACCGCTGCATCATTTACCGGATGGACATTTTCGAAATACAGATACTTTAACCGAGCCGATTCGCGATACGATGGAAGTGGATTCTTTGGTGCCAACAGAGCGGACGCAGCTGCGACCGCTGCCGATCTTTCGCGGGGGCGAAGAAATTTGGGCGGATAGCTCTGCTTCTTCGGTGACTTGGATTGGGCACAGCACCTATTGCATTAAACTCAAAAAACTCAGCATTTTAGCGGATCCGATTTTTAGCGAGCGCGCTTCTCCTGTGCAATTTTTCTTTGGTCCGAAACGCGGATCGCCGCCGGGACGCGCCTTGGATTCGCTCCCGAATGTCGATTTGGTTTTAATCTCGCACGATCATTACGATCATCTCGACCGCGGAAGCATCAAAGACATTTATAAAAAATGGCCCGCTTGTTATTTTGCGGTGCCGCTAAAAGTCGCAGCGATTTTAGAAGACTGGGGAATTCCCAAGTCGCAAATTATCGAACTCGATTGGTGGGAATCGAGAATTCTTTCGTGGAAAAATTTGCAAGATAAATTGACTCTGACATTTGTTCCGGCACATCACACAAGTCGGCGCGGCGCATTTAAATCGAGCCGCAACGCGACTCTTTGGGGCGGTTGGATGCTTGAATTTGAAAAGAAAAAACTTTGGTTCGCGGGCGATATTGCGATGGGCGACGGTTCTTATTACAAGGAAATTGCGAAAAAATTTGCGCCCGTCGACGTTGCCTTTTTGCCCATCGGCAGTTACAAGCCTTCGCGTTATACGCGTGTGCACGTGAGCCCAAGACAAGCCGCACAACTTCACCAGCTAGTGCAGTCAAAGAAAAGTTTTGCAATGCATTGGGGAACTTTTAGCATGGTTTACGAAAGAATGGACGATCCGCCGAAGGATTTGGCGCGGGCAAAAAAGGAATTGCAGATTCCGGAAAATGATTTTATTATCCCCGGGCTCGGTGAAATCGTGCAAATCTTCGTCTATTCCAATCTGGAACAGAAAAATGCGCCATAAAGCCTCACAAAAATGCTATCATTTTTAAAAACTGGAGTACTATTATGAACATTCTTGAAGTGATTGCAAAAGCGAAAGCCGAAAAGGCGAAAAAGTTAGATCTTTCAGACCTGCACTTGCGCTTGCTTCCGCAGGAATTGTTTGCGCTCGAAGATTTGGAAGAACTCATCTTGGACCAAAATCTTTTGGTGGAACTCCCCGACGAAATCGGTCGCTTGAAAAATCTGAAAAGTCTTTCGGTCAGCGAAAATGATTTAATGGAAATTCCCGAAACTGTCGCCGAACTTTCGCAGTTAGAAAATCTGTATCTCGGTTACAACAGCCTTTCGGAACTTCCGTCTGCACTGGGAAAACTCACCCATTTGAAAAAGGTGAACATCGCCCGCAATCAGCTTTTGGATTTGCCGGATTCCATTGGCAATTGGACGCAAGTCGAAAAGATTTCTATCCACGATAATATGCTCGCAAAAATTCCAAACACGATTGGAAAGTTGACGAATTTGGAAAAGCTTTATTTGGATAACAATGAACTTTCCTCACTTCCGGAAAGCATTGGCGATTTGAAAAATCTCGAAGTGTTAATGGTCTCGGGAAATAATTTGACGTCGATTCCGAAATCTCTCGGCAATTTGCAGAATTTGCACGAACTCGTTTTGGATGAAAACGAATTGGATTCTATTCCCGAATCTCTCGCAGACTGTGCGTCTCTAAAAGCGCTCTCGGTTTTGAATAATCCGCTTTCGGGAAATCTCCCCGAAGCATTAACCGCAAAATTAGAATTGCATATCGACGCTTAACGGCTTTGCGATGAAAATTCTTCTCGTCATTTTATTCGTTATCGTTTGGGTGGGATGTTCGACCGACACGGTTTCTAACGCCACTCCGATGATAACGAAAACGGGTGACAAAGAATTTAATTACGCTTATACATTTCTCTATTATTACTATTACCTCGCTGAGGACGAATTAAAAAGTTCGGATTATTATTTGACAAATCCGGACACGGTGATTGACAAAGAAGAATACGCAGATTATGCGGACGTCTATTGTATGTTCCGCGAAATGTCGGATTTGATGACGCAATATTTTCCGCCGGATTTATTCCAAAAAGTGAATCAGGCGATTACGACATCACCTGTGAACACGAAATCTTTCGGCATGGAATTGGATGAAAATTTGCGGGTGAAATATGTTTACCGTTTTGGTCCTGCAGCGACTGCCGAGATGAAACGCGGCGATCAAATTTTAGCGGTGGACAGCACATTTTTCAGCACCGATTCGACGGATTTCACCGAGCAATATCAAAGCGTTTTGCAAAAGAAAACGACGGATGATTTTGATTTTACCATTCTCCGCGGAAAGGATACATTAAAAATTTCGATGACGCGCGAAGATGTGATTTCACCGACGGTTTATGTGGATTCAATCGATAACATTCCGATTATTCGGGTGACGGAATTTACGCCGATTACGAATGGTTTTCAAAATGATGGCTCCGCAGAAGAATTTGAAGCGGCATTAAAAGAAACGGACGGTGCAAAATCCACCGTTCTCGATTTGCGCGGAAATCCGGGTGGCTCTACAGAGCTTTGCACGCGGATGGCGATGGATTTGCTCCCCGCGGGCGATACAGCGTTTATTCAGTTAGAGTGGAAGCCCAAAGGAACGGAGCGTTCAATTCAGGCGAGTTATTTTGTGAACGACAAAGATGGATTAGGAAGCGGGCGCTATTATGTTTTGCTTCTCGATGGTAATAGCGCAAGTTGTGCAGAAATTTTTGCGACGGCAATTACTTCGAATTTAAAAGCGCCGATTGTGGGAGAAACTTCTTTTGGGAAAGGAATCGGCCAAGTTTACAGCAAGACGCCGGAAAAAGGTTATGCGGTGGCGACAAGTATGTTGCTTTTTGATAAAGACAGTGTTTCGTATCACATGTTTGGTCTTGAACCTGATTTTACAATTAAAAATGCGGATTCAGCGCTCACGACTGCGGTAAAAATTGCAAAAGAACGAAAAGAAAAACGGACAGCGGGCTATAGCGAAAGAGTAAATTCGTATTGGTTGCGGGTAAAGCGAAAAGCGCCGGAATCAGTTGAAGAACGCCTTCGCGATTGGACTCGCGGTTTAGCCATTCAAGAAGTCTCTGTGGAATAAAAGTGGGGAATTTCTTCGCCCTTTAAAATTTTGCTGTGAAATTTTTTAGTAAAAATCTCTTTAAAATTTCTATATTTAAAAGCGGAAAAAGGCGATTTGCCGAAAAATGCGTGAATTTTTACGGTTTGTAAAAATATTGAAACGCTATTTTTTGTCAAAAAGTCTCAAAAAGAAGTAATATTTTAATATCTATGTATATGGATATCAAAAACTCCATCTAGATGGAGCCCTTAGAGGAATAAAATGGACTTATCGAAAGCTCAAGAACGTCGTCTTTCTTTTGTGGCGAGTTTGCTCAGCCTGAACCCAAACGATCCTACTGACCGCATTAAAGCGTTGCGGCACATGAATTTGGACGAAGAAGGTTGTTTCCACGGTTTCCAATACTCTCAAGGTTTTCTCGAAATTTTCATTTTCATTGACGAAACGACCCCGCTCGAAAAGGTGATGCACAATTTGGCTCACGATTTGAAGCAGCTTCAAATTGCGGTTTTCCGCACGAGCGATCCGGACAATCCGTTCTTTATGTCTCTCCGCGAAGAAGCAGATCCGTGGGATGTGATTAAAATGGATGCGCCCGATGCCGAAGAAGGCGCAGACCAGCCGGCGAGCCGTCCGTATATGGAAACTCTCGAAATTACCGTGCTTCGCACTCTTTCGAGTCGCTATGTTACCGATGCGGAAATGGAACGCACTTTAAAAGATATGCGTCGCAAACTCGGCATTTGGAAGTCCGATGTCCGCGCTAAATTGGAAATTCGCGCAGAACACGATGATTTGGCGAAAGATTTCCGCAATAACGATGACAAACTCGACATTGTGATGCAAGATGAACCGCTGCATGTGACGAGCAAAAGCGGCGAACTTTTCGTGGGATTCTGCCCGATTCGCACGATTTTTGATTATCATCAGACTTTGGGAAAGCGTCTCAAAACGAAGCATAATATGGCTATCGTTTCGAGCAACATTCGTACTTACCTAGGCAATTTGACGCATACAAATGCAGCGCTCATCGATGCGTTCCAAGAAATGGAAAAGGCAAATGACGCAAGCGATTTCCCGTTTTTGCATAACGGGATGACGTTAACCGGCGACGATTTGCGCTTAAAAGATCGCGATGGCAAAAAAGTGCTGCAAATTGAACGCCCGAAGATTATTAACGGTGCGCAATCCCTTTTCACCTACGAAAGCTATTATAAAAAGAGCAAGAATCCGGTAAATCCGTTTGTGTTGGTGAAGGTCGTTGTGCCGTATCCCGATGCAGAATCGTTCTTGCGTCAGGTGACGATGGCGAATAACCGTCAGAATCCGGTGTTCAGTTATCATTTGCGCGCCGCCGACGATTTGCAATTCTTCATTTGGCAGCGTTACCAAGAAGAAGGCTTCACTTATGTTTACAAAGATGGTGTGCGTTTGAAAGCGCGTACCCGTAAACTTGAAGTGCGTATGCGCCCCGAACTGGCGAAGACTCTCTTTATGATGGACGGAAAAATTTCCGAAAGTCGTTCGAGCGATTGCATTTTCGATAAAGAAAGTTTGTATCAGCATTGCTTCGGCGCATTCCTCCGCGTTGCTCCGGATAAAGAACGCGACTTTGTGCGCAAAACGATTGCGTTTACAAAAGCTTGGCAGCTTCTCACGCGTCTTCCGATTAAAATCCGCAATGTGGTTCCGGGCAAAGGCGTTTCGATTGAAGCAAATGACGGAAACCCGTTGACGAAAATTACATGGAATGGCCGTTTGGAAGATAAATTCCTCTTCCGCAGCGCAGTCCGCGATGTCGTTGTGGCAATTGCACTTCGCCACTGGCTCGTTTATGGTAATCCGATTCAAGACTTTGAATATTTGGTGAACAACGAATTAGACTTTAACGAATCGCTTTTGAAATATGCTTCTCGCATTTACAGCGATTATTTGAAGGCTATTTTGGTGAACGAATTCAAGGATAACAAGGATTACTACGATACGATTACGACGATTGACAAAGACTCGGGCGAAAACGTAGAACGTCGCTTGTGGAAAGGCTTCGGAACGACAGCAACTTATGAAAAAATCATGCAGTTGCTCGTGGCGAAGGATAAAGCTTGGGAAAAGTGCGTCGGCGATATCGACATTTTCCTTAAGTAATTTTCAAAAGAACATGAAAAAGTCGGAAGAAATTCCGGCTTTTTTTGTTTTTAAATCAAATGACGGGAAAATCTTTGGGGCGAAAGGCTTCTGCGGTGCTCGGCGAAACGCTTTCGTTTCTGACTTCATTGGATTTTTTCTACTTTGTTCCCGCATTTTTGTGGGCTGGGAAGCCGTTTTTCTGTATTTTGTGGAAACGTTTTTTCGCAGTGAAGATGCTTTTGAATTTGGCATAGAATGAAATTACAGTTACTCGCATCTGCGTTACTGGTGGCTTTGGCAGTGGCTCAAGAGCCGGCGGATTCCGCTGCGCCCGAAAAATCGAGTGACTCCAAAAGTTCTGTGCAATATATTCCGCTTCCGCCGAATGTGACTCCGCTTTCGGATATTGCGCCCAAAAGTGGCGTTGCGCAAAATCCTGCGCTGATGAAACCGCCCCGCAATGAACACTACGAACACGATATCAATTTTGAAAATCGTGAAATGGAAGTGAAAAAGGAATATGTGAATTCGCTGAGTCGCGATACGACGGAAATGTGGTCGGCGACTTATCCGGAAATCGCATCGTATGTGTCGGATATGTACGACATTGGATTTAATCGTTTATGGTTAAATTCTTTTGCGGGACAAAGCAGCGGCGGTTATACCGAACTGGAAAGTGGCACCCTTTACGATATTGATATTCCCATCAATATGCCGTCGTGGATGAAAGATTTTGGCTTGGATAAGCCGAAGTTGATGTTACAAGGAACGATGGACATTCGACTTTCGGGACGCGGAGAAAAAGATGACGCGCCGGGAAGCACAAAGGATAATCTTTTCCCCAGCCCGAATTTGTCATACGACCCTAGCTTTATGGTGAAGGGAAAAATCGGCCCTTACATTACCGTCGAAGTGAATAATGTCGAAAGCGGTCTCGGGGCGAAAAATCAAATCCGCGTGGTTTACGAAGAATCGTATAAAGGCGAATTTGAAGATTACATTTTGCAGCGCATTGAAGCGGGTTCTACATCTCTTGCGCTCCCAGGTACAGAACTCACGGGCTATTCCGAAAATCATAAAGGACTTTTTGGAATTAAGGCCGAATGGAAACTCGGCGATTGGTGGCTTACGACGATTGCGTCGCAAGATGGCGGTAGCCAAGAAAAATATACGATTAACGCGAGCTCGAGTACCACAGAATTTCAAATTCAAGATAAACAGTTTATCGCTTACCGCTATTATTTTATCAATCAAGAAGCGCGGAGCAATTACATTAGCGCAGGACTTGCGGGCAGAAGCACCGCTCCGTATGCAGCGACGAATTTGAAACTTTATCGTCGTGCGCCGACGAATACGACGACGAATGTGGTCGAAAAAATTACCGCGATTTACACGACTCCTTCGGGCGAAAAAATTGAGAAAACGGTTGACCGCTTGGTTCCGATGGCGGCGAGCGATTTTACTTACGACAGTAAAACCGGTATCGTCAAAGTTCTCGGCGCAAACAAGAATACATTGATTGCAGCGAGTTGGTCGGACGATGGCACTGGACGTTCAGGAACGACTGTAAACGATGGCTCGCGCGTTGTACTTATTCAATGGGATGCGACTCTTTCGGAACTCACCGACATCGATAAATTGATGCTTCGCAATGTTTACTCCGTCGGAATTTCGGATGAAAGCGCTTCGAGTTTTGTGCTGCGTCTCAAAAATAAAGCAGGCGTTTCAAGTTCGTATTTGAAAACTCTCGGCGTTATCGATACGACGACGAATGTGATTTTAACGGGCGATGCGACGATTTTCAAAAAGGATGCGTCGGGTTCTTACACGGGCGAAATGTGGTTGCCTTGTCGTCCGCTTTCGTGGTATTCGGGCGCAAATTCCTCGGCACGTGCCCGCGAAAATTGCTTGGAACCTTTCCGCAATTTGGATTCTTCGGCAGCGATGGCGAAACTTTACACTCTTCCTGTTTCCAATTTAGGGAGCAAGTTTACCAATCGATTCTACTTTGAAAGCGTCGGCAAAAAACGCAATTCGGTAATTAGCGTCCGCGATCCAAATTCGAGTTATTCGGTGAGCGCAGGAAGTTGCATGGACATTTCGGAAGGCTCGGAAAAATTAAAAGCGGGCTCGACAGTGCTCACGCGTGGCGTGGATTATGAAGTGAATTATGAACTCGGACAAATTGAATTGTTGAGCGAAACAGCTCTCGATCCGAACAAAGAAATTTCCGTCGAATTTGAATGCGAACCGCTTTTTGAAATTGACAACAAAGTGCTTCTCGGTGCCCGCGCCGAATTGCCGCTAACCCGTTACGGTTTTGGCGAAGGTTCGCTTTTTGGTGTGACCGCACTTTATAAAAGTCAAAGCACAACGGCGAGCACGCCGACTCTTGGCAGTGAACCGTATTCGAGCTTCCTTTGGGGAATGAACTTGCGCTTGCAAGATACGACGAAGTGGATGACGGATTTGGTGAATTTAATTCCGGGCATTGACACGAAGGCAACTTCGAATTGGCGCTTTGAAGCAGAATTTGCGAGCAGTTATCACGATGCAAATACGAGCAGCGGAAAGACAGCTCTTCTCGAAGATTTTGAAAGCAGCGAATCGGGACTCATTTATCCGTTGACGAGACTTTCTTGGTTCTTCGCATCGCCGCCGGGCGGCGTGGATACGGATCCGGGAACCTATATTGAAAATCAAGATTACAAGCATAAAGGTGAATTTATTTGGCACAGCAACAATACGGTTCTGTACAAACACATTTACCCGACGGTGGGAAATAGCGATGTTGATAATCAGCGCTTGACCGTTCTCAAATTTACTCTTCGCCCGAATGATAATTTGGCGGGGAATAGTTGGGGCGGCGTGATGCGTCCGAATTCCAGTTATTATCAAGACTTGAGCGATATGCGCTACATCGAAGTCGTCGCCCGCGGTAACGTGGGAAATTTATACTTGGATTTGGGACTTATCAGCGAAGACCTTTCGATTAACGGGGAAGCGCCGAATGGTCAATACGACGGCGAAAATGATTTAGGAACGACGACAGCTCTCCACGATAAAGGCCTTGACGGACTTTCCGGTTCCGAAGAAACTCTCACGGTTTGGGATTGCCGCATGAATGGTTGCGTGAGCACGGTAAAGACCCGCGCCAATTCCGATGCGACGAATACAGATATTGCTCGCGATAATTACGACGACGGTTTGGACGATGAATCGGATCCGCCGGTGGGAATCAACGGAACCGAAGGCAATAACGGCGAACGCGCTTACGATACCGAAGACATTAACCGCAACGGTTCTTTGGATACGGACATTAGTTTTGTGCGTTACCGCATTGACCTTTCTTCGAATGACGAAACCAAATATGAAACTCTCAAAAACGGTTGGCGTCGTTGGAGAATTCCGATGGATCAATTCGATACTCTCGTGACATCGAGTGGCGAAAGTTATTCGACGATTCTTTCGCAGGCGCAATTCTCGCGCTTATGGCTCGGAAAACTCAACAATGGAGTCGCCGAAGCGAAAGTGCAAATTGTCAAAGTCGGCGTGATGGGAAATTCTTGGGAATCGTCGGATGTTTCTAATAAATATGTGACGAGTTCAAAGGGAAATTCGCAAACGGCAATTGTCGATGGCGGTGAAGTTGACATTTCGTCGAATACATTATCGGCTGCCGATTCAACGCATTTAAGTGTTTCGACGATTAACAACCGCGAAAATTCGGGAACTTATTACAAGAGCCCGAATACAAAAACAGAACGCGATTCTGAATCGAACGCTGCGCTCAAAGAAACCGCACTCGTTTTGACTTATAAAAATTTATCGCCCGGACAATCGGTCGGCGCGACCCGCGTTTTTGAATCCAATGAAAAAGACCTGACGAAATACAAAACATTGAAAATGGAAATTCACTATGAAACGGATGCGACGCGGACGCCGGTGCGCTTTGCATTGCAATTTGGTGAAGGTTCATTAGACGGCTCCACGGATTATTATGAATGGAGCTTCCGCCCGGTAAAAATCAACTGCACCGCAGCAGAACGTGCTGCAGATTGCCACGAACGCAACTGGCTCGCAAACGCATTTGCCGAAAAACTTTCCGCATTTTCGAATTTGAAAAAAGGACGTAAACCGCCGTTCATCACCGCAGTCGTCGATTCGATTGGCGGCGAACGCGAAGAAGTGTTGAAGCTCGTCGGAAATCCGTCGGTGACATCGGTAGATTGGATTCGCTTTGTCATTATCGCAGACGAAGATGCTTCGCCCGCAGATCTCTCGGGTGAATTTTGGATTGACGATTTACGCCTTTCGGATATGGATACGGAATGGGGTTATGCTTTCCGCACATCGGGACAAGCGAACTTTAGCGACTTCCTTTCTATTTCGGCATCGGCGCGTTATCAAGATGGAAATTTTGCAACTCTTTCGACGAACGGAACTTCTCCAAAGCCTTCGCTTTCCGAAGCCGCTTCACAGTTGGACCTCGCCGCCGACGCTAGCGTGAACCTCAACAAATTCTTGCCCGACGAACAAGGCTTCCACATGCCGATGAGCTTTGGCTACAGCAGCACAACGGAACGCCCGTATTTAAAACCGACGGATGACTTGGAACTTTCGCACGATAACTTCGGCGATTTCGCGAAAGATATTTGGGACGGAAAACTTTCGGTCAGCAATGCAGACGACGAAGAAAAAATGCGCAATAATGCGGAGTCGCAGGGCTATCAATCTTTCAGCCGGACGCGGCGCTTTAGTTTTAGCTACAGCAAAGAATACAAGATGCAAAGTAGCCCCGTCAAAGAAGTCTTAGCACAAATCTTCCTCGAACGTCCGGCGTGGAGTTATAGCTATACCGAAACAGAATCGCGCTCAACGACTTCGGCAGATTCGACGTATTCGTATCACACGATTATTGAATATAGCCTCGGCACATTTAACCGATTCAATTACAAACCGTTTAGCTTCCTCAAAGATTCGAAGTGGGCGAAGAGTTTCTCGGATGCGAGCTTTGAACCGTGGCCGCAAACTTTGGATTTGACTCTTTTCGATTTGAGCTATGTTCGTTACATTAACCAAGAACGCGACCCCGATTATACAGAACCGCAAGTCGATAAAACGGTCACATACACGGTCGATTTAACGCATAAAGCAAATGTCCGTTGGAATATTTTCCCGTTCCTCACAACGAGTTACAGCTTAAATATTACGCGTGATATGTATGGTGGCGGCGATCAAGAAGACTTTGCCAAAGAAAATTTCTGGTCGCCCGATCACGGTGGACTTTTCGCAGCCGATGATATTTTTGACTACGACCATACCGATCGAAAAATTTACGTTTCGCCCGATAGCGTCGTTGTGATTCCTTACGATACTGTCGCCGTTGTGAATGCAAAAGGCGATACCGCTCTCATCGATATGGATGATCCGACGACTTATAAAATTCTCTACGATAGTACGGTTTATTATAAAGTCGATAGCGTCGGTCACCGCGAATACGGACGCGCTTACGGTATTCTCAAACACGAACGCAGCCGTAGCCAGCAATTTAAAACGACATTTAGTCCTGCGATTATTCCGTTCTTGCCGATGACATTCTCGTTCTCGTCTTCGTTTAGACAGCAAAAAACAATTCCCGATGAATATGATTTGCATGACCCGACAATGGTCGATAAAAATTATTGGACGATTTCGCAGACGAACCGCTTCGAATTTTCTCCATCGTTTAGACTCGTCGAATTCTTAAAACTCTTCGGCGAAAAAAATGCCGCCGCAGGATTCTTCGAAAAATTGCGCTGGCGTGATGTGAAAGCCGCGTGGACCGTTGATCTTTCGACCGTCGGCGAAAACTTTACCCTTTCGCAGTTGTATGAAGAACAAGGCGTGACGCCGTTCCAATATTATTTATACGGTTTAGGTATCGGTAACGGTTACCGCAATCGCGGAATTTGGAACATCGTTTCGGGCGACATGGGCTTAGACAATCGCAACGATTATACGCGCTTTGCCCAATACAGAAACCGCCACGTGGACACTCTCGTTTATCAAGGAACATTCACGCACAGCGTCAGTCGAACATTAAATCTTTCGACCGGATTTACTCTCCCGATTTGGAGCATTGGCATCGTCGCAGACATGCAATGGAAACAAGACTTTAGTCAATCGCGCGAATATCCGCTTTACACCGACTCGACCATCGTTTGGCCGAAGTGGGGCGTCGGCGTTACTGTTCCGAATTTCTCCCAACGTGTCGGATTCTTAAACGGATTCCGCAGCGTAAGCACCACGCACCGCGTCGATTATACGCATTCGCGTTCGGTGAAACCGTTCCAAAGTGCCGAAGATTCGTGGACGACAACTTGGAATTTCAATCCGCTCATTCGCATTAGCGTTCTCACGCAACAAAATATCCGCATCGAAGACAATACATTCTTAAAATTGGAATTTACCGAACGCCGCCCGAAAGAAGAAGTCATTGCGCAAACGAATTGGCCGAAAGCCAAAGAAGATGTTTCCGATACGACGAAATATTATTACACGCCGTGGATTCCGACAGCGCTTTACAAAGATTTCGGCTATAACATTGGAAACGATTTGACGATTACTTATCCGCTCAAAACGAAACGCGGATTCCAATTCTGGAAATGGTATTTCAAATTGAAAAACGATATCGATTTGCGCTTCACCGCAGGTTATGAATACACCAAAACCGTCCGCGAAAGTTACGAACCCGATCCGGGTTATGACATGTGGGACAAAGAAAGCGGAACCGATGGCGTTTACAAAAAATGGAAAATCGAAGGCAAAGAATATACGGCGTATTTCCCGAAGCTCACGAAAACGGAACACAAAATTCCTTCGCGCATTCACGAATGGTATGTGCGCCCGAGCGCGGGCTATCAATTCAACAAAATGGCGAGCATGAGCGCTTATGTGGAATATCGTCAAATCCACGAAAAACTCGACGATGAAACCGCTCACACCGAACAGATTTTATCGTTCGAAATCGCCCTTCTCTTGAGATTTAATTAACGTAAAAGACGTTCTTCATTTCTAAGGTCATCTTATGAATCTTTATTTGAATAGCTTCTTGACTTTTTTCAAAATCGGGCTATTCACTTTTGGCGGCGGTTATGCGATGATTCCTTTAATCGAAGCCGAAATTGTGAACCGAAAAAATTGGATTTCGAAAGAAGATTTTTTGGATCTTTTAGCTGTTGCACAAAGTTGCCCCGGCGTTTTCGCAATTAACATTAGCGTGTTTATCGGTTATCGTCTTCGCGGAGTAAAAGGCGGTCTTCTCTGCGCACTAGGAACGGCGCTGCCTTCATTTATCATTATCCTTTTGATTGCGATGTTCTTTCATCAATTCAAAGACAATCCGTATGTCGCTGCGATGTTCCGCGGCATTCGTCCCGCAGTCGTTGCACTCATCGCCATTCCCACATTTAATATGGCGAAAAAAGCAAAATTAAATCGCTACACATTTTGGATTCCGGTCGTCAGCGCGCTTCTCATTTGGCTTCTCGGCGTTTCGCCAATTCTCATCATCTTGGCAGCGGGAATTTGCGGCTTTATTTATGGGAGAATGAAAAAATGACATTTCTCTCTTTGTTCATTACATTCTTTCAAATCGGGCTATTCGGATTCGGCGGCGGCTACGGAATGCTTTCGCTCATTCAGCACGAAGTGGTAACGAATCATCATTGGATGACAGCGGGCGAATTTACGGACATCGTTGCGATTAGTCAAATGACGCCAGGACCTGTCGGCATCAACACGGCGACGTATGCGGGCTATACCGCACTTCAAAATGAAGGAGCATCTTCGTTTCTTTGCTTTCTCGGCAGTTGCACAGCGACCTTTGCGCTCGTCCTCCCGACGACGATTTTAATGCTTCTCATCAGCCGTTACTTGATGAAATACAAAGACAATGCTTCGGTAAGACTTGTGCTCGACAGTTTACGTCCCGCAGTTGTTGGACTCTTGGCAGCAGCCACATTATTATTGATGACAAAAGAAAATTTCGGTTCGCCGCAAGAAAATGCTCCGGAATTTTTCCTTTCCGTCGGATTATTCCTTTTAACATTTATCGGCGCAAAATTCTTCAAAATCGGGCCCATTAAGATGATAGTTGTCTGCGCTGGATTAGGACTTCTTTTTATGAGAAATTAGGAATTGAGTGGATGGCGCGCCATCCTCTACATTTCTCATTCCTCCCTCCTAATTTCTAATTTATTCTCGTGTTTCCCATTCGCAATATCGCAATTCTCGCTCATGTAGATGCTGGCAAAACGACTTTGTCCGAGCGCATTTTGTTTTCGGCGGGCGAAGTTCGGCTCCCGGGCGATGTGGAAGATGGCCTCGCCACCATGGATTATTTACCCGAAGAACGCAAGCGGGGAATTACCATCGAATCGGGAGTTGCACACTTTGAATGGCGCAAACTTTGGTTCAATTTTATCGATACGCCGGGACATGTAGATTTTGGCGCCGAAGTCGATATGGCGCTTTCCGCAGTCGATGGCGCAGTACTCGTCATTTCCGCAGTCGAAGGCGTCGAAACGCAGACTCTTTCTGCTTGGAAAAAACTCCGCAGCAAAGGCATTCGCACTCTCATTTTCATCAACAAATTAGACAATCCGAATTGCGCATTAGACGATACGCTCATCGCTATCGAAGAACATCTCGGCGTGCGCCCCGTGCTGCTTTCTTCTCCCGAATTTTCAGAAGCAAATTCCTCCGTTTCGCAAATTCAATCCGAACTCGATGTCATTAGCGGCATGCGCCTTGTTCTCGAAAACGGCAAAGAAGAACCGCAGAAACTTTCTGCAAACGACGTCGCCCAAACCCGTTTAAACGAAATGACAAAAGAAGCGGTCGAAGCGGCCTCGGAATACGACGATGAAATCCTCGAACTTGCGCTCAACGGAGAAACGGTTCCGCCAAAAATGCTTTTGCGCGGACTTTCTGCGCTTGCGGCTGCGGACAAATATGTGCTCTGTTACGCGGGCTCAGCAAAGCAAAATTTGGGCGTTCGCAGTTTGATGACGGGGCTTTCGTTCTTCCTTCCGCCTCCGCCGAAATTTCCCAAAAAATATCTCGGCGAAGTGGTGCGGCTCAGACATTTCTCGGATTTGGGAGAAATCGCCATTTTCCGCAGCATGGCGAAACTTTCGCACGATCAAATTCCCGCGGGCTTTGCATTTTATCGGCTCAAAGCGTCCACGCTATTTCCGGTCGAAGAAATTTTCCCCGGCGACATTTATGCGCTGCGTTCCCAAAATCGTCTCGCCCTCGGTGAACTTCTCACCCTCAAAGGAAATGCGGTCAAACGCGAAATCGAAAACGCAGAATACAATTCGCTACTACAAACGCGGCTCGAATGCTTGCGCGAAAGCGATTATCATCAAGTCGCAGAAAGTTTAGATCTTCTCGCTCGAATGGATCCGTCCATTCGGATAATTTCTCGCCCCGAAGCGGGTTATTGGCTGCTTTACACCGTGGGCGAAGTCCAATTAGAAGTAGTCTTGGAACGGCTCAAACGAGAATTTGGCTGCGAAGTCCACGCCGGAAGTCCCGAAGTCTTGTGGCAAGAACGTTTAACGCAAGAATTGAAGCCCGTTGAAAATTCTTTCCAAGCGGGACCTTTTAAAGTCTCGCTTGAACTCGCTGCAAAACCGCTTCCCGAATCTGAAAAAGACATTCGCCTTTCCGGAGAATTTTTGGAAAATGCGCCGCACGAAATTCTCGCCGGAATTCGTTCCGCATTACTTGAAAGCGCTCAAAACGGAATTTTAGGAAAAGGAAGTCTTGTCGGCGTCGAATTTGAACTTGTCCGATTTGATTCCGAATGTAAAACGCCGATTCCGATGATTAAAAAAGCGTGCTCCGATGCAGTCGCCAAGTTAATTCGTCCAAGCGATGTCGTTTTATACGAACCGTTTATGGAACTTTCCCTCGAATGCCCCGCAGAATATGCGGGAATGCTCAGCGGCGACATTCTCGCCCGCGAAGGAAAAATCGTCGGCGTTAATGGTGATGGCGTGATGCATTCATTCGTCGCAGAACTTCCTCTCCGAAAATTATTCGGGTACGCGACTGCGGTGCGCTCGGGCTGCAAAGGTCGTGCGCAGTATTCGTTAAAATTATTGGATTACCGCAAAGTGCGAAATTAAGCCGGAAAATTTTCTTGTAATCGAATTGTAAATTTTCGAGAAAATGTAAAATTTTACTTAAAATTGCGACTTTTATGTAAAAAGTTTTTTTACAAGTCTTGCAAATTCTTTTAAAATCAATTAAATTTGGGTCTCAAATTCGGGAAGTAGCGCTTCCTATGCTTTCCGAGTACAGGGCAAATAAGCCTGCTGACATGAAGCGATAAACCTTCTGGTGAAGAAGAGGAATATAAAATGGCAAAAGAGAAGTTTGAAAGAACCAAGCCGCACTGCAACATCGGTACGATTGGTCACGTTGACCATGGTAAAACGACCTTGACAGCTGCAAT
>NZ_QGHD01000040.1 GCF_003148885.1 Hallerella porci
TGGCGACATGCTCAATGCAAAGCTTGCAGCAGCGGCGTTCAACTTCAAGAGGGCCATGAGGCGCTTTTTTGTCCTGTTGGAATGGCTATACTGTTGCTTCCTTTGCCGGGAAGGGGTGAATAAAAACGGCGAACCTCCTTATCCTGCGCTCGCGAAGTGACTTTTTAAGGGACGACTATGTTAAGCATGCCATTGAAATTCCAATCACCTACCGATTTATGATTGCAAATAAAAGTAGATGGACTCCATTTTTTATCGCTTCAACAACGATTCGCAAACCATTATTTGGTTTCTTTGAAAGTAAAGTAAAAACAGATGGTTCAGAAACTGTTGTTAGTAAAGAATTTACAGATGACTTTAATATTAACAACTGGGAACTTTTTTTTCATTTGGGCTCTGGTATAGAATGGAATCAAAAATATTCAGTTGAATTAAAGTATGGTGGAGGTGCAAATTCTGGAAGTCCCGCTATAGAACCGACTGGTGATTTTGGGTTCCAGATTCAATCCAATATTCTTTGGTAGAGGTTTTTATGAAGAAATTTTTAATCGTTTTATCATCTGCAATTTTCTTTTTTGGATGCAGTGCCAATGAACCTTTTTCGGGATTAAATGAAATAGAAGAAAATGCAGATCGTGCTCTCAATGAGCTTAAGTCAAGTTCTTCTAACACCTATTATAATGACGATTGCGATTACTACGGCTCATGTTCGAGCAGTTCGTATTCTAGATATTATTATTCGTCTTCGTATAATTCTTGGGAAAACTGTTACTATTACGGTATCGGTTGCTCAAGCAGTTCTAGCAAATATTATTATTCGTCATCTTCGGTAACGGCGTATTTGACGGAAAAGAAAATTTTGAATTTTCAATTTACTTCGTATGAGCAACTCATTGAAAGTTGTGAAACGTTGGGAAAATTCAGCGATTGCGACCCGATTGTCAAATTTGATATTATTTATAAAGATAGAAATGAAACCGTTTTAAGAACAAAAGCGACTGGAACATTGCTCTCGGGAGAAGATCTTGCAAAATGGACGGGGAAGAAAACTGTTCGCGATACAGTCCCCATTGGAACTGCGATGATTTATGTTAAACCCTACGTTTATGACGCAGATCCTTTGGTCAATGAAAGTTTATCTTCGGGATATTCATACGGGCGAACAAATATTGGCTATTTAGAAAATGAGGAAGTCATCAAACAAAGCGATTATGAAAATGAAGATGTTGCTTTGGAATGGTATTGGTATTTGACAGATTATTAAAATTGGGAATGCGCCTTCGTGGCGCATTTTCTATTGATAGGGGGAAAATTTCATCATCTATTTTTCGTTTTCAAAAAATCCATTTTTGCTGTATTCAGACCATTTGATATACATATCTTTGTAATTGTCTTTAATAAAACTTTGAATTTTTGCAATTTCTCTATCGTTTAAAATTCCGCGATTTTGTAAAATGCTATCACCATTTTCTTTAACAAAAAATTTTGCGGATCCTTTTTCTGTGAGAAATTTATCGCTTGCATGAACATGCATGCATTCAATAATGCAAAAAGAGGTGAAATATAAATAATAGCCAGTGACTTTAAATTCAAAATATTTAGGCATGGCTAGTTTCCATATATTTTTTGTTTTTCAAGAAATAATCTTTTACAATTTGAATTTCAATGTCATCCATTGAAGTTTCTAAGACATTGCCATTTGAATCAATGACTAAAGCGTGTTCAGGTTTATTTAAATTCAAAACTCGATAATTTTCGTTATTTTGAGTAAAGGCATATCCATTTACAATCATATCTGCATTATCTGCGATTTTCTTCAATTTTGTGTTTTCCAATTTTCACCTCTTTAATTGGTTTTAGAAATTGATTGCTTTCAATATACAAATCTTCAAGAATTGGGATTAAGTCAATGTATTCTTCTTCGGGGTTTGCGTTGTGCTTATATTTCGCCATTACGACAAGGTAACCATTATTCCATTCCTTAATTTGTGTGTAATACTCTAAAGAATAAGGACTTCTGAAGCGAATTTTGTAATCGCCATACGAAAATATCGTAAAGTGCTGATCGTTACTTAAAATGGCGCAATCCATCATAAATCCTACTTTCTTAGCTAAATATAAGACTCTTTAGAGTGAATGTCAAATCGAGTTAAGCAAGGAAAAATGAGAAGGGGGAAATTTCCCCAATCTCATTTGAATTCTACGAAGCTTTCTTTCCCGTTGACGGTGACTTTGTATTTGCCTTTGAAGCCGCGGAATTTTACGACGCCGTCTTTGTCTGCTTTTGCAGAAAGCAGAAACATTCGTTGTCCATTTGTTGTGCCATAAATCGTAAATGACTTTTGCGGTGGTTTTATCGCAGATTATAGATTTATCCTATAACTAAATATCTAAAAATAGTATTGGACGAAATCTTGCGCGCTTTTTACATTCAACGAAAATTTTAACGAGAAGGTTTCTGTGAAAAATCGAATTTTATTTGCCGTTTTATTTTTTGCTTTTGGAATTCTCATCGCACTGTTGACGCAATTTGTGCTGCCGTTTTGTGCAAGTGAAAATGGAATGCGTTGCTACGATTCTAAAATCGCAGATTTTATTTTAGGCATTTTGATTGCATTATGGAGTGCTGTAACTTTTTTCATTCATCGAGAAAAAATTCGCGCATCATTTTTCATTTTTATCGCAGCGTTAAATTTATTGGTCGCGTTTATTCCTTCGTGGATTGTGGGAACTTGCCCTAAAATTCACATGCCTTGTCATGCGATTGCTGCGCCGATTTTATTGGTATTAGGAATTTTATTTGCTGCGATTTCTTTGGGCAATGCAATTTATTTATTCAAGTCCAGGAGAAAAAATGAAATTATCCAAAAATGATTATTTGCTTTTTGCCTTGATTGCGTTTCTCGCTTCGATTTTATTTTCGGGACTTTTATTTTCGTCTAGTTTAGATGCGGGACTTTCGAAATTTTCTTCGCGCTTCGGTGCCGATGTCATTGTATTTCCGCAAGGTTCTGCGATTCCCAAAAATGGAATTCTTTTACAAGGCGATTTGAAAACAGCCAATTTGCCGCAGGAACTTTTGCATTTTATTCGAACGCAAAATGGAATTCAAAAGGCGACGCCGCAATTATTCTTTTCTTCGTTAGGCGCGAGTTGCTGCGAAAAGAAAGTGAACATTATTGGCTTTGATCCGAAAAGTGATTTTGTGATTCAGCCGTGGATTGCAAAAAAATTCGGAAAAGAAATTCCGTCGAATGCGTTAATCGTCGGCAGCGATATTCAAATCAATGCCGAAAAATCGATTCGATTTTTTGATGAAGAATTTGAAATTGCTGCGAGCTTAGAACCGCTTGGAAATAGCTTAGATCAAGCTGTCTTCGCGACGATTGAAACCGTAGAAAAAATCAAAGCTGCCGCGAAAAAGAAAGGCTTTCAATTCGACGAAACGGAAACGGGAATTTCAGCGATTTTAATCAAGACGAATGAAAATTTTGACGGGAAAAAATTTTCGCAAAATGTGCATTCGCATTTTGATGGCATTCAAATTGCATCGAAAAAAGAAATGTTTTCCGAAATTGTGAAAACGGTGAATTTATTTCAAGTCATTTCATATGCGCTGATTATTTTATTTTTAGCGATTGCGTTTGGCTGCATTTTGATTGTCTTTTCGCTTTTTATTCAAGAACGCAAAGAAGAATTGAAAGTGATTTATCTTGTAGGCGGCAGTAAAAGTCTAATAAAAAAATTAGTGGCAATTCGAGTTTTCAAAGGAAGCCTCGCGGGAAGTTTTCTCGGCATTCTTTTTGGCGTTTTGTTGACATTTCCATTTCGCATTGCACTTAGCGATTACTTTGGATTTTCACTCACTTTGTCTCATTCATTTTCTTTCTTTCTGATTCTTTTGACTGCATTTTTCATTCCTATTTTCGCGGCGGAATTTGCGGTTTGGATTCATTTTCGTCGTCTTGTAAAACAATTTAATTGGGGGTAAAATCCATGCTTGTCGCTCAGAATTTATCGAAAATTTTTCATCGAAAAAAGGATTCTTTTTATGCGGTAAAGAATGCGAATCTCACTTTATTTGACGGGGATTTTGTTTCGGTCTTTGGCGAATCGGGAAGTGGAAAAAGTACACTTCTTAAAATGCTCTCCGGAATGATTTCGCCATCCGAAGGAAATATTTTATGGAATCAAGAATCGTATTTTGCGCATGATGATATTTGGCGGGCAGAGCTGCGCAATGAATTTATCGGAATTATTCCGCAAGAAATTTTTCTTTTGAACGATTTGACGGTTTTGCAAAATGTTCTTTTGCCGCGGACAATTGCAAAAAATTTTAAAAAGACGCGAAGCGCATTAAGTGCAAATGCCTACGCGATTTCTTTATTAGAAAGATTAGGCGTTGCGCATTTAGCAAATGAATTTGCACAAAATTTATCGGGCGGAGAAATTCGTCGCATCGCTTTTGCGCGGGCGTTGATGAATGAACCGCAAATCATTATTGCCGACGAACCGACAAGTAATTTAGACGATGAAAATTCTCGATTGATTTTAAAAATTTTTCAAGAAGAATCGCAAAAAGGAAATATAGTAATCGTCGCCACTCACGATGAAATTTTGAAAAATATTTCCCAGCGAATTTACTTTATGAAACGCGGCGTTTTAAGCGAAGTGGATAGTTTAAATCTATAACTAATCATCTAAAAATAGTATAAGCAAAAACCCTTGCGGATTGCGATTTCTTCTTTTATTTTTGCTCTCGTCAAAATCAAAAAAGGTGGTTCATGATGATGAGACGATGTTCATTTTAACTTGTAAAACTTCGCGATAAATTTTTATCGCATTAAACTTTTCACCATTTTTTAAAGGAATTTTTCATGTCTCATTTTAACTACATCGAAACCAATTTAATTCACGCAGGAATTGACGGCGATAAAACAACGGGCGCAGTCCTTGGACCATTTGATTCGTTCTTGCTCATTCGCGGAATTAAAACTCTTGGCGTACGCTTGGATCGTCATGTGGAAAATGCGGAAAGAATTGCCGAAGAATTGCAGAAAAATTCAGCGGTGAAAAAAATTTATTATCCCGGATTGAAAACGGCGCAAGGTTATGAAATCAACAAGCGTCAAGCAAAAAATGGCGGCGCAATGATTTCGTTTGAGTTGTATGAAAATTACGACATCAAGAAATTCTTCAAGAGTTTAAAACTCATTTCGCTTGCAGAAAGTTTGGGCGGCGTTGAAAGTTTAGTCTGCCATCCCGCTTCGATGACGCATGCGTCGATTCCCAAAGAAATCCGTGAAAAAGTGGGAATCACCGACGGCTTAATTCGTTTGTCTGTAGGCATTGAAAAAGTTGAAGATATTTTAGACGATTTGAATGCTGCCATTTTAGCTTCGAAAAAGGAGGCGTAAAAATGCACTATTATAATTCGACGCAAGATTTGATTGGGCACACGCCTCTTGTAAAATTAAACCATGTCGGAAATTTTACCGGCGTCAATTTATTTGCCAAATTAGAACTTTGGAATCCTGCGGGAAGCGTAAAAGATCGCACCGGAAAATTTATGGTCGAAGACGCTTTTAAAGCGGGAACGTTAAAAGTCGGCGGCACCATTGTCGAAGCTACCGCAGGAAACATGGGCTTAGGCATTGCTTTTGCCGCTTTGAATAAAGGCGTAAAAGTGATATTTGTCGTGCCAACGAAATTTTCAGAAGAAAAGAAAATTTTGATGAAAGCGTTGGGTGCAGAAATTATTAGCACGCCGCGCGAAGAAGGCATGCTCGGCGCAGAACGCAAATCGAATGAATTGATTGAAAAAATTCCGGGCGCGATTTCGTTACGCCAATTTCACAATCCGAGTAATCCCAAAGCGCATTACGAAACAACGGGACCAGAGATCTTTGAAGATTTAGATGGTCACGTGGATTATTTAGTTGCAGCTGCAGGAAGCGGCGGCACTTTCGCAGGAATTGTCAAATTCTTGAAAGAAAAAAATCCAAACATCCAAGGAATTTTAGCAGACCCAATCGGCTCTACAATGGGCGGCGGCGAACATTCCGATTATAATCTCGAAGGCATTGGAAATGATTTTGTGCCCGAAACGATGAACATGAATTTGGTCGATGAAGTTATCAAAATTTCGGACGATGAAGCGTTTGAGGGCTCTCGGGAACTCGCTTCAAAAGAAGGAATTTTTGCGGGTTCTTCATCGGGAGCGGCATTCGCTGCTGCCAAAAAATTGATTGCCCAAGGCGCAAAAGGAAATGTTGTATTTATTTTGCCCGATCGCGGCGACAGATATTTTTCGAAAAATCTCTATCGTTAAAAGGTGAGGTTATAGGAAAAATTGATATCGCAGCATAAAAAGATAGTATTGGACAACGCAAAATTTTGCATCTATATTTTGCCTGTCAAAAGACAAAAACAGTAACTCAAATTTTTAACAAACATCCATTCCTTTAACAAATGATACAAGATGACTTGTACCTTTAGGAGAATATTACCATGGCAAGAGTCAAATTCATTGAATCGGTTGAAGAAGCTCAAGGTAAAGCAAAAGAAGCTTATACGAAACTCGTTGATGCTGGAAAAATCACGAACATGAAACGCGCCTTGTTGCAAGATTATGCGACATACGAAGCGTATATGGCTTGGTATGTTTCGTGGAATCGTTTAGTCGAAGTGGTAGGACTTCGCGCGGCAACGATTTATGCGCATGCGATTTCAACAACAAATAGTTGCCAACTTTGCTCGCTCTTTTTCATCAGCGATTTAAAAGCTTTAGGAATTGATCCGAAAAATTTTGAAACCGATGAAAAAGAAAAAGCGTTGATTGAACTCGCACATCAAATTGTGAAAGATCCCACCAAAGTGAGCGATGCGCAAATTGATGAACTGAAAAAGTTTTTCAGCGATCCTGAATTAGTTGCAGTTGTTGGTTTTGCTGGCCAAATGATTGCGACGAATAATTTTAATTCCGTCTTCAAAATCGATGTGGATAAGCGCTTGATTCCAATTCAAGGAGAATTTAAGCCCGCGACTTGGCGCGAAAATATCAAGTAAAATTCCTTACAGCAGGAGCCTTCGGAAAATCGATATCCAGTCTCGAGGGCTCCTTTTTCATTTTTTTGGATTGACAAAGGATGCTTCATGAATACACAGAAACTGAAAATTTTTTTGACCTTATTTGTTTCGATATTTTTTGTATTTGCTTTAAACGCTTGTGAAAAATCAAAAGCAGAAAATAAAGAAAATGGAAATGCAAAATTCAAATTTGGAAACGTAGAATTGCCCGTTTTAGATGGCGCATTATGCGGGGCACCTTTTTTTGTGGCAAAAGAAAAAGGATTTTTTGCCGACGAAGGAATTGGTGCGACGTTAATTGCGGCTGACGGCGAGACGCGTAAACTCGGACTTTCCAAAGGTACTTATCCGCTGACCAATTCCGATTTTCAATTTTTCCAAGCGATTGAAAATGGAGTCGATATAAAAATTGTCGATGGCATTCATATCGGCTGCATTAAAATTTTGGTGAAAAAAGGTTCGCCTTTAAAAACAGCAAAAGATTTGCTCGGCAAAAAAATCGCAGTCGATGAAATCGGCGGAACGCCTCATCAAGCGGCAAGTTTGTGGCTTTCGGTAAATGGCGTTTCGACAAAACCCGAAGATAATCAAGTGACCTTTTTACCGTATGCCGATGGAAACTTAGCGCTTGCCGCTCTTGCGCAAGGTCAAATTGATGCCGCAGCCATTTGGGATCCTCTTGCGTCATCGTATGAAAAAGCGGGCAAAGCCGATGTGATTTTAGATATTGCAACGGATCCTGTTTTTGCCGGGCGTTACTGCTGCTTTATTTATGTTTCGGCAAAAGTTTTGCACGAAGAACCTGAAAAAATCAAAGCGTTATTGCGAGCATTACATCGCGCCGAAGCGTGGATTTCAAAACATCCCGAAGAAACGGTGGACATTATCGCCGAAGGAAAATATTCCGAAATCGAAGACAAAGAATTAGCGGTAAAACTCATTAAGGATTACGTTTACACCTCGGAAGAAGAACGGAAAAAATTAGGCAGAGATGTGAAAGGTGATTTAAAATACTTCAGCGAACAACTTCATCAAATCGGATACTTGCAAAAAGACGCAGACGAATTTGTGAAAAATGTCTTTGAAGAAATCCAAAATTAAAAATGCAATTTCGGTTGCATCAATTATCCGAGATCGCCCTTGTGTTGCAGCAAATATTCAATAAAATATTTGCTTGCAATCGGGAGCGATTCCCAATCTTTATAAGCGACGGCTAATTTTCGAAAAACGGGCGGCACAATTTCGCGGCAAACGATTCGAAAATTATTTCGCTTTGTCATGAGCTCTGCCAAGATGCTTACGCCAAGGCCCGCTTCAACCATTGTCATAATCGCGTAATCGTCGTGAATCGTATATTTGATATTCGGTTTTAATTTTGCTTTAGCAAACGCTTCTAAGGGCTCGCTAAATTTTCCTTCTTCGAGTAAAATAAAAGGCGATTTTGTAAGTTCTTCTAGCGGCACATTTTTTCTGCTTTGCAAAGGGATGATTTTTCGGAAGAACCGCAAGCATCTCGCCTTCTTTTACAATTCGCATTTCTAAATCGCGAATTTCTTGAATTGCAGAAACCGCTTCGGGCGAGACAAATCCAAAATCCACTTCACCATTTTTTATCCATTCCGAAATCAAAGAATAATCACCTTGATGAAATAAAAATTGCACCTTCGGATATTTTTCTTGAAAACCTTTGATGAGTTTTGGCTTCCAATGACAAGTGATCGAAGAAATTGTTCCGACTCGAATAATTCCGGTTTCAAGTCCTTTGATTTCGTTTGCCTTTTCTTGCATCGCGCGATATTGCAAAATCGAGCGTTCAATATACGGATAAAGTTCTTCGCCTTCGTGCGTTAATTTGACGCCATTTCGGCTTCGCATTAAAAGTTTAATTCCGAGTTCACTTTCCAAAGACGCAATCATTTGACTAATCGAAGATTGCGTGTGATAAAGCGCATAAGCAGCTTTTGAAAAACTGCCCAGTTCTAAAATTTTTTGTAAAGCTAAGTAGCGTAGCATCTCGGAAAATTACTTTTTTGATTTTTCAATAATTTTGGAAAGAATATCGCGAACAGAAACTTCGTAAGGTTCAAATTCTTTCACATTCTTTTCGGTTATCCATAATTGACCTTCGCCATTATTTCCGCGATGTTGCCCTTTTGAATAATACTTATGATTTTGGACTTCGTCATTTGATAAAACCCAATAGCGAATTTTATCGGTCCATACGCCAATCCATACAAATACATCGCAACAAGAAGGTTTAATTTGTTGAAAATTCATATCAAATGATTTTTTAGAATGAGAAGAAAGCGCTTTCATCACTAAAGGTTCTTTGCTGTCTTTGTCCACCGCTCGCGAAGCTTTGACTTCAATTTTAATTCCTTCGTACCAGAAATCATATTCTCCAGAATAATTTTTGTCTAATGATTTTTTTGGCTTTTGCAATTCTGGAACAATTACATTTAGATGATTTTGTGCCCAAGTTTCTCCAAAAGTTCTTGGGGCGGTAATTTCAAAAATGTATAAATATTTATTTCGGTCTAAATATTCGTTTCGAATGTCTAAGTATTGTTCTAAGGAGATCGTTTTTGAATCAATTAAATGAGTGATAATGTATTCAAATTTATTGAATGGATAAATAGAATATAGATGCTCTAAAAAGTCATCGTTTAAGTCGGATTTGTTTTTATAATTTTTGTTAATTTTTTGAATTTGTGCGTTCAATTCTTTAGTTAAAATTTCCATAGACTGTTTCCTTGATATAGTTAATTTGTTCTTGATTTAATTTGTAAAAAGCAAATATAAAATTATCAATTTCGGATATTTTTGAATCATTTCCATTTAGAATTTCATCGACAAATTTTGCTAAAGTTTTATCGTCTTTCTCTGAAATTTCAGGGAAAGGCAACTGCATTAAATTTCCTTTTAAAATTTTGATTCCACCAAAAAGTTTCAAATATAAAAATTGAAATAATGATGAATTTAAAAATGCCATCACCGTTTTTATGCTCATGTGTGGCACATTGGGAATTAAAATATTTGCACTATTCAAAAATAAACTTTGAGAATTATCATAAGCAAATACGAGTTTTTTAGAAATAAATTTATAGACGATTTTTTCTTTTGCTCTATAAATTTCATCTTTAGCAACTTGCTGTAATTCACCTCGATTGTAAATGATATATTTTTTTGCAGGCTTTAAAAGATAAGCTTGAATTTCTTTTCCTGTGTAAATTTTTTCGGAACCTTGAAACCATTCATCTTTCAATTTATCGTGATTTCCACCTGTTACAATTCCCAAAGCCCAAATGCTGTCGTTTAAAAAATAGTGTCCTTTTTCTTTTGCTACGCACACGATTTCTGCGTCAAAATTTGAGAGTAAATTGAAAACATAGTTTTCGGTTGTTGTAAATGTTTTAACTTTTACAATTCGTTTTTCATTATTTTGAAAAACTTCAATCGTTTCTTGAGCGGGAGTATTTTTACATTCAATATCAACATATTTTGTAACAACGCCAGAAAAGGAGTTCCCGTAAATGGTGATGCTAGAAAGACAAGTGTGGTTTAAAATAAATTTTCGAATATCTTGATGAACTTTTACATTTAAAATGGCTTCGGGAAATAGAAAACGAATAATTCCATCTTTTTTTAATTGACTGAATGCTTTTACAAAGAAACAGGAAAATGTTTCTTTTGACGTAATTTCAAATTCTTCACAATAAGAATTATCCATTGCGCCCCAAGGCGGATTGGTGGCTATGTAATCAAATTTTTTTCCAAAAATTTCTTGCTGAGAAAAAAGTGAATTCCCTTGTAAAAAATCAAGATGATAAATTTGCGGAATAAATTCAAAATTTTTGTATTTGAGTAATAAATTTATTTTTGCAATAAGTACGGCGATTTTATCTTGATCGCATCCAAAAATTAAATTCGGATTTTGCACATTGATATTTAATAAAAATGCGCCACTTCCACAACAAGGATCCAAAAAAGTTTGATTTTTTGAAAAATCAAATTCTCGAATCATATTTTCAACAATTGATTTTGGCGTGTAATACGAACCGATAATATTCTTTTTGCCTTCTTGCAAATAAGACTGATAAACTAATCCCAAAATATCAAATTCATTTTTTGGAATCTGAATTTTATTTAAGGCTGTTATCGGTTTAATTTCATTGTAATCATGAAGAACTTTTTGAATATGCTCTTGTGAAAATAGATTAGCGTCTTTGAGAAGTGTTTCTGCCATTGTATAAATCACAGCAAAAATATCCCAGTGATTTTCATCAATCAAATCTAAAAGCGATTGTAAAAATGAGATGTTTTCTGAATGAGAAATATATTCGACTGGAAGAATTCTTTTTGATGATTTCCGTTTATTGGCTCGAGTCGTTAAACGGGATTCTAAGTGGGTGTTTAATCTCTTCCAATTTCTCGCTGTGGCATTTGAAATTTTAAAAGAGCCTGCATGAAAAAAAGTCGCCGACTCTACTTCGTTCGAATTTTCGCTAGTGTTGAAATCGTCCATCATCGTTATCTAATATAAATAATTGAAGAACATCTTGGTCTTTTTCTGCGAAAAATGGCTGTCATTTTGCACGTAGCATCTATTAAATTTCCTAATAATTCTATTTAAATTATTCGTTTTACTTATTTAGCAATTTAGCTTATATTTTAGGCGAAAAAGAAGAAAATAAAAAATCAAGAATGAAAAATGAAACAATGTGATATACAAAAATCCATGCCTTCTTTCTTTTTGTTGATTTTGGGCGCGTGCCTTTTATTTGGCGCATCAATTGGAATCCGCATGAATTATGGGATTCTTTTGAATGCATACGCATCGCAAGGAAATGTTCCTTACGATCAAATTAGTTTGGTCATTGCCGTGGGCGAACTCATTTACGGCATTTCGCAGCCGATTTTTGGAATCCTTGCGATGAAAAAATCCAACGCATTCATTTTAAAAATCGGGCTTTGTTTACTTGCCGCAGGATTTTTAAGTTCATCGGTGATGCGCTCAGGAATAGCGCTCGTATTCACTTTTGGCATTTGTCTTTCGGCAGGAACAGGCGCCGTGTGCTTCGGCATGATTATGGGCGCGATTTCAAAATTTGTTCCGAAAAGTAAAGCCGCGATGGCATCGGGAATTGTAAACGCGAGTAATGGCGTCATCAGCTCTGCGCTTTCGCCTGTGATGCAAAGTTTGCTTGCAACTTTGGGAATCACAAAAGCGATGTGCATTTTAAGTACGCCGTATTTCATTTTAATGCCTGTCGCATTTTGGTTTGCGCACATTCATTTCCAGATTTCAAAAGGTGAAATTCAAAATAAAATTGAAAATCAAGAAAGCGTTTTGAAAATTATCAAAAATGCCTTTGCCGATAACGATTTCAAATTTTTGTGTTTGGGATTTGCGACGTGCGGATTTCACATGTCTTTAATTCAAAATCATTTTTTCTCGCAAATTATTTCGTATGGCTTGGGAGAAAAAATCGCTGTGCTCGCTTACATTATTTTTGGAATCGCGACGATGGCGGGCGACCTTTTGTGCGGCATTTTATGCTCCAAAATTTCCATGAAAAATTCGCTTTCGATTTTATATGGATTGCGCGCTATAATCGTTATCGCCTTTATTTTCTTTGCGCCCAAAAATGCGGCGAGCATTATTCTTTTTGCAATCGCAACGGGCCTTACCGGAGATGCCTCGGTGACTCCGACAAGTGAAATCATCAATCAAAAATACGGAGCCGTTCGCTTAGCATTTTTATTCGGACTCGTTTTCGTGTGTCATCAAATCGGAGCGTTTACAAGCACTTATTTAGCCGGGAAACTCGTCGCCCTCACGCAAAGTTACAACACCACGTGGATTCTCGATTTAATTTTATGCGCAATCGCAGCAAGCATAAGCTTTAAAATTCAAGGGAAGAATGAATCGTTTAGCAAAAAATCCTTTAATGAAAGGCGTAAAAATCCATTGTCATCGTAATGGCGAGGAATTCTGTCATAAGTGATAATGATTTTTTGAAAAGAATCATGAATCGCTAAAAGCGATGCTTTTTCTTGATGCTCTTTTTCTATGCTATCTAATTTATATGCAGATTGGATATAATATGTCTGATTTCCTTTTTTAGCAATAAAATCAACTTCAAGTTGTTTCCTTTGACTTTTTCCATTTATTTTTGAATAGTCTTCAACAATACCAACATCAACTTGAAAGCCTCTCACCAGCAATTCATTATAAATCAAATTTTCCATTAAGTGAGTAATTTCAAATTGTCGAAATCCAATTTTCGCATTGCGAAGACCGGTATCGACAAAGTAAAATTTTGAATTGGCGCCAATATATTTTCGCCCTTTAACATCGTAACGAAGAGTTTCAGAAATGATGAAAGAATCTTTTAAAAATCCAATGTGATTGGCAATAGTTTTTTGGCTGTAGATGAGGTTGGATTTGCTTTTAAAAGTTGCTGATATTTTTGATGGATTTGTAAAAGAGCCTATGGCAGAAGCTAAAACATTTACAAGGGTATCTAATTCTTTTTCACTTTTTAGAGAGTAACGCTCCAAAATATCTTTAAGATAAATTTCATCAAATAGCGATGTTAAATATTTTGTTTTTTCAATATCTGATTTTAAAAGTTGGACATACGGCATTCCACCATACATCAAATATTCTGAAAGTAAATCTTCAAAATCACCTTTTTTATAATCGTAAAATTCTTTGAATGACAGCGGTCTCACATGAATTTCATCGCCGCGCCCGCGAAATTCAGTTAATACATCGGATGACAATAATTTTGAATTGCTGCCTGTTACATAGGTATCCACATTTTCGTGTTTTAAAAGTCCATTTAACACTTCATAAAACGAAACAGAATCATTTTCAACATAGGGATTTTTCACTTTTTTGCAAAATTGAATTTCATCGATGAATACATAATAATTCAAATTGTCTTTAATTTGGGAACGGATATATTCGCCTAATTTAAGAGGGTTTCTGTAGGCTAAAAAATCGGTGTCATCAAGTTGAATGCAGATAATGTGGTCTGAAGAAACCCCTAGGTCTAATAATTTTTGCTTATACAGATTGAACAAAAGGTAAGATTTTCCAGAACGTCTCACCCCGGTAATTACTTTGATGAGGTGATTGTCTTTTTTGTTCAGCAGCTGCTCTAAGTATTTCTTCCGTTCAATCATTTTCACTCCATTTTTTTGTAGAAATCTACATTTTTATGGAGTACAAAGGGCTGATTTTGCTGTTTTTGTCCCTTTCTACTCCATTTTTTTGTAGAAATCTACATTTTTATGGAGTGGAATCAGGCATCTCGTCAATAGCTACGAAAAGTTAAAACTTGAAAAATTCTGCGGGGTCTGTTCCAAACGCATTTCCAAGCTTCACAGCCATTTTTCGTGAAACTGCACGCCGTGCATTTTCTAAATCGCAGACAACTTGCACAGAAACATCCAGTTTTTGGGCAAGGTCAGATTGAGTCCATCCACGCATATCGCGATTGATAAAAATAGCCTCTGCGGGCGATGTATTTTCGCGAACTTCTGTAAGTTCAGGAATTTCTTCGGGAGTATAAGAATCTTTTTCGATTTCTACACCGCCAAAATTTTCCTTCAAAAAATCAATAAGCGACTGCGGAATCTTTTTCGCACGAACTTCAATATGGGGCTTTTTCGCGACTGCCAACATAATAAACCTCAACGATAAACAATAGAAATAAATTCCTTCGGAAGTTCCTTGCAAAGCCAGACTTTATCATTTCCGATATAAAATTGCACGCCCGATTTTTGCGCAGCGGCTGCATCGATTTTTAAAAGGATCACAAATCCCTATTCATCAAGTTCTAATTCATATTCCCAAGGCGCATGGCGAAGCGCATAAGAAATTTCTTTGGAAAGCTCGACTAAGTTCATTTTGATTCCTCCAGTTTTTGAAGATCACTATCGTAATACCAGCAAGTGGATTTTCTGTCACCATAATCAACCATATAGCGAAAACATTCTCTAGAAAAATGATATGTGACACTGTATACGCGTCCTATCTTATTTTTTGCAGGGATGCATACTCTATCATTTGTAATATATGTGGGCTTTCCAATGACTGCAAAACCATCCCTTTTAATTTCAATCGTTTTATAACCGATTGATTCATTCGTTGATTGAATGGTTAAAATGTCACCCTTTTCTTGAACAACAATGAAATGACCGTACCACCACCCACCTGTTTTCCAATCAACGGATTCTTTGAAAGGTGATAGAACATATTCGCGATCCTTAATATAACCATAGAAATGAAATAATGTCATTTGTTCCTCCATTTAGATTTTCTTGCAAAGACAGACTTCGGTAATGAAGATAGTATTTTTTCTGCCTCTGGAAGCGATTGTTCATTTGGTTTATAGTGTCCACTGTTTGTGTTTATGCTGAATATTTCTCCACCACGAATATCAATGATGCCTGCACATTTCACAAAAGCGGCTATAAATTTCACACGTGGTATGATATGATTTGGATGGAAAAATTAATCGGCGAACATCGAGAAGCGAAACCGGTGAAATTTGGGGAATGAAAAACGAAGACGATTCAAAATGGAATTAAAGAAAGCCGCCCGAAAGGACGGCTTTTTCTCATTGAGCTTGTGCGGTTATTTGTCAGTGGTTTGCATGATGTTCTTTATCCCAATTGTCAAATCGTATAAATTTTGGATCGTAGGGTAAATTGCAGAAAACATCTTTTGGCATAGAACCATAGACGACAACAATTTGTGGGTGAAGAATATTTAGCATTTCAATCACACCAAGATGCATCAACCGTTTTTCGTCTTGAGTTTGGCAACAGCCGTAAGTGCCAATAGAAACAATGGAATTTTTAGGAATGCCAACGAATGCGATTGCTTCGGGTAATTCACTTGTTGTGAATGTTCTTTCATCACCCCATCGAACATTTGGAATTTGGTAAAGTCCACATCGCTGAATATAACTTGCATTTCTTCGAGATAAGAAAATGTTTGCAATTTGTGCGCATAGGGGCGCTTCCACCAAAACGGAATTGTCAGGAGAAATTATTCCTGGGTGAAGCGATAGTTCTGAAATGAAATTTTCAGGATGATTTGTGAATTTTTGGTAATGAGCTTCATGCTCGTAAAAGTGGACGAAGCGACTGGAATCTTTGTTCCTTTTTAAAAAGGGAATTAACCCGGTCGGTTCAATCATTTTTTCCAAGGGCTTTAAATATGGAATTTCAAAAATTCCATCAAAGAAAGCGTTTTCGAGTAATTCAGGGCGTAAGCCGTCATCAAATGCATTGATACGCATATTTATTCCTTTTGTAAAAAAGTTTTACTTGTTTTTTGTGAATAGATATGCTAAATTAGTGCCTAAGTTAGTCGTTAACTAAGATTTGCATTAGCATATCTGGGATTGGATTCAAGTAGGCTGTTCGCTGCAACCATCTTGAATCCATTCTTTTTTATAAAGCTAGCTCTGCTGATTCTATATCAACAGCGATAGATTGCTTTACATCATCAGGCATTTTTTCGTAGATTCGATGAAGAGCGGCAACGAATTCTTTGGACTTAGTTTTGTGAACTATGTTTTCAAAAATTTCGCCAGTCCACATAATTTCATTTGGGCTACAAACATTTTCAAGAAAATCAATCGTTTCATGGATATCTTTTGTCAGCATATCTATCAATTTGTTCCAGCACATTTCAATGCCGTAGTCCCAATTATCTTGGCTTTCATCTGCAATTCTTTTGCGCTCTGCAATAATTGCTTTGTATTCTTCGATATTAATCATTTTTAATCCTTAAGGTTGAATTATATCAGGAAAGGCTGTTGCAATTTGTCCGTTCGTTTTCATAACCCCCACACGGACGCCTTTATATGTTCCGAATATAGTTAATCCGTCTGGAGCATTGCGGTTTCTGTATAATCGAGCAACATGTTCTGCCGCTCGCTTAATCTTCTTTTCATTCCAAGATGATGGAAACCATGTTTGGCCGATACCAAATTGTTTGTGCTTTTGACTCTATCCATAAAACTGTGTCATTCACCACCAAGCATCATTTGAAAAATGATGTAAATTGAGGAACTATGATGACACACGAAGAATATAAAGAGATGATCAAAAAAGCAGCATCTCAGTTCAAAACAGGAAAGCCAATTTTTGGCAAAGACGGAGCAT
>NZ_QGHD01000041.1 GCF_003148885.1 Hallerella porci
GCTTTGATTTTGCTTTTCGCTTCTTCAATTTTGAAATTTCAAAGCTCTTTTTTTAGCTAACAAAAACTAAATGACACAGTTTATTTGACAGAACCATAATATCCCATTTTATTAAATCCTTTAACGAAAGAAATCCTTTGGACTTTTTCTACATTTCTCGTGTAAACATGACGTTTGCCTGCGATGCATTCGTCTTTAGTCGAAAAGGTAATTTATGAATATTCTCGTCATCGGTAGCGGCGGTCGTGAAAATGCGATTGCACTCGCTGTGAAAAAATCTCCGCTTTGTACGAATTTGATTTCGGCTCCGGGAAATCCGGGTATGGAACGCTTGGGCAAATGCATTCCCGTTGACGTTTCAAATCCGAATGCGATTGCGGATCTCGCTGAAAAAGAAAAAATTGATTTGACCATCGTAGGGCCAGAAGTTCCGCTGGTGAATGGCGTCATCGATGAATTTCGGAAGCGCGGACTGCGCGCATTTGGCCCGGTGAAAGGGGCTGCAGCGCTCGAAGGCAGTAAAGCGTTCTCCAAAAATTTCATGAAGAAATACGGCATCCCGACAGCTGCTTATGAAACCTTCACCGATTTAAATGCAGCGCTTGAATTTTTGAAAGCGCATCCGGCTCCGATTGTTGTCAAAGCTTCGGGCTTGGCTGCGGGCAAAGGCGCTGTCGTTTGCATGACGGATGCCGAAGCGATTGCTGCGGTCGAAGAAATGCTCGGCGATAAAGCGGTCTTTGGCGAATCGGGAAAAACGGTCGTCATCGAAGAATTTATGGAAGGCGAAGAAGCTTCGCTCTTTGCGGTTTGCGATGGCAAAGATTATGTGTTGCTTTCTTCGGCACAAGATCACAAGCGCGTCTTTGACGGGGACAAAGGTCCGAATACGGGCGGAATGGGCGCTTATACGCCGGCTCCTGTCGTAACCGATGAAATTCTTGCGACGGTAAAATCGCAGATTATCGAACCGACTCTCCGCGGGATGATCGCCGAAGGTTCACCTTATACAGGCGTTCTCTATGTGGGAATTATGGTGACGAAGAATGGCCCGAAAGTCGTGGAATACAACTGCCGTTTGGGCGACCCCGAATGTCAAGTGGTTCTGCCGGCTTATGACGGCGACGTTCTCGCTCTTTTTGACGCCGCCGAAAAAGGTGAACTCAAAAACTTTAACGCTCCGAAAGCGCCGAAAGGTTCCGCAGCGATTGTCGTCATCGCAAGCGAAGGTTATCCGGGCGCTTATCAAAAGGGCAAAGAAATCTCGGGCATTGAAGACGCAGAAGCCATTGGCGCAATGGTCGTTCACGCGGGCACCAAGATGCAAAATGGAAAACTCGTCACCGCAGGCGGTCGCGTTCTTGGCGTCGTCGGCGTTGGCAAAGATTTGCAAGCGGCACTCGATAAAGCTTACGAAGGCTGCGCAAAAATTCACTTTGACGGAGCATTCTTCCGCAAAGACATTGGACAAAAAGGACTCGCAAAATGCAAGAAGTAAAAAATCCCTTAGTCGGCATTGTCACGGGCAGTGCCTCGGACAAACCGATTGTTGATAAAGTCACAAGCATTCTCGATGAATTCGGAGTCGCTTGGGAATACAATGTTCTCTCTGCACATCGCACGCCGAATAAAACCGCCAAGTATGCACGCGAAGCCGAAGGTCGCGGAGTGCAAGTGCTAGTCGGAATCGCAGGCCTTGCCGCAGCTCTTCCGGGAACATTAGCCGCGCACACGACTCTTCCGGTGATTGGCGTTCCAGGTGACGGCGGTCCGCTTTCGGGAGTGGACGCTTTGCATTCTATCGTGCAAATGCCTTCGGGAATTCCGGTGGCGACGGTCGGAATCGGTAATGGGAAAAATGCCGCTTATCTCGCGATTGCAATTCTCGCTCTTTCGCACGCAGATATTCGTCAAAAGCTCGCGGACTACCGCAAATCTTTAGGCGATATTTAATCGTATGTTCAAACGCTTTTTCTTTTGTCTTGTGACGTTTGCCGCATTTCTCTTTGCCGAAAATGCGCCGCAAGCGCCGTGGACAAAAGGAGAAGAACTTTCGTTTCGTTTGAGCTGGGGAATTGTTTCGGCGGGTTCTGCCGATATGAAAGTGATTCCGCTTCCGGATGGAAAAATTCAATTTGAAAGCATCGCCCGCAATAATGGCGCATTCAAATCCATTTACCCGGTGGCAGATACTATTCGCACGATTTCTGTGGGCGAAAATTTCCTCCCCGAATCCTTTCTGCAAATCCTAAACGAAGGCAATTACCATAAAACCGCACAAATTCGATTTGACCGCAAACAAAAAACGGCGCGCCTTTCGGATACGGTTTTTGTAAACGCCAAACGCGATGAAGTCAAAACGCGAGTCGATACGACGATTTCGTTAAACGGTTACGAACATTGCATTATTTCGGCGTTTTACCGCGTTCGGAATATGGATTTGACCGGGAAAAAGGATACGTATTTTTCGGCGGTCAGCGGGAAAAAACGGTATTCTCTGCGGGTCATCGTCCACGGCAAAGAAAAAGTGGAAACGGATCTCGGCGAATTTGATTGCATCAAAGTGGAACCGGTTCTCGGCGATGACGGTGCCTTCAAAGCGGCGGGAAGACTTTTCATTTGGCTAACCGACGACGATCGTCGCTTGCCCGTTTTAATGCGTGTGAAAATTCCTATCGGTTCAATTAAAGGCGAATTGACCCATTTTCGGCAAGGAAAGACTCTGTAAACGGATTTTTGCGAAGTCTATTTTCTTTTTACATAAATAATTGAGCATATAATCCCAAGAATAAACTATATTCAACACGGAACTGTTCTATCTCTAAAAATAGAGGCTCTTTAGAAATGTTAAAAAAAGTTTGCATCCTGTTTTTTGCCATGGCTGTTGCCAGCTTTGCACAAGACGACTTTGCGTCTAGTGATGACGAAGGCGCAGTCCAGACGCCGGCATCGTATGAAGATGACGATGGAGAATCGGCAACAAATTCTCGTGCTGCGGATCGTGCGAAACGCCGTGAATTTGAAAAAGACCAAAAGTTGGATGAATTTGCAAATAACATCCGCCGTCGTGACTGGCTCAAAGACCGTTTGATTTTCCAACTCGGTATGGGTTCTCGTCAGCCGGTGATGGGCGAAACCGGACTCGGTATGGGCTTCGGCTTTGGCGCTGAATATATCACTCGCTGGCATTTGGGTTTATACGGCTCCTTCGGCTTTGTCCCGAGCGGCGATGACCCAGACTTCTCGGACTATAAATTGGAAGGCGGCACCGGTTGGAAGGTCGGTTTGAACTATTATCTCTTCCCAAAGAATCCGCTCCACTTGGGCTTCTCGGTTTCTTATGGTACGGTTTACTACGACCACGATATTACCGCCGACGAATCCAACGATTATACGCGTGAATTGTTGATGACGAATGGTTTCCAATTTGACGTTCTTATCACTTACCTCACAAATGAATGGTATTATCTGCAGTTTGCAATCGGTATGTATTATGCGCCGGATGCACACGATGATTCGCACAAGAAGAATATGCAAGGTGAAACAATTTCGCGCGTCATCGATGACGATGGCATTTCGAAATTCGGCTTGGTCTTTGGCATTACCATCGGCTTTGCTCTCCCGGAATTCTTCCCGGATGCAACGGAAATTCGTCGTCGCGAACGCGAAAAGAAATACTCCGAAGAAGAATAAATTCTTCGCAGAAAAAGGCGCCCTGTCGTGTTGAACGGCGGGGCATTTTTTTATCTTGTTTTCGTTCAACTTTCGGATTTTATTTTATGCTTTCTCAAAATCAATCGTTCTTTTTTGTCGGCGTTGCAGGCTCGGGAATGAGCGCAATCGCTGAATATCTCGCGGGCAAAGGCTTTTCGGTTTCGGGCTCGGACCGCAAATTTTCAAGTGCTGAAGGTGATCATGTGCGTGCGCAATTAGAAGCTTCGGGAATTAAAACTTTTCCGCAAGATGGTTCTGGCGTGCAAAAAAATTTGACGGCTATCGTCGTGAGCACTGCGATTGAAGAATCAAATCCGGATTTAAAACGCGCGTTAGAACTCGGCGTTCCGCGTTTGCATCGTAGCGAAATGCTCGCCCAAATTTCGGAAAGCGTTAAAACGATTTGCGTGAGCGGAACCAGTGGAAAAAGCACGGTCACCGGGATGATTTGGCATATTTTGAATTATGCGAAACTTTCGCCGTCCATTCTTTCGGGCGCAGGACTTGTGACTTTAGAAAAGCAAGGAAAAATCGGAAACGCAGTCGCGGGAAATGGCGAATGGCTTGTCGCCGAAGCCGATGAAAGCGATGGCACTCTCGTGCGGTATTCGCCAGAAATCGGCGTGATTTTAAATATCGGAAAAGACCACAAAGAAATTTCAGAATTGCAAAAAATTTTTGCGGAATTTTCGAAAAATATTACGAGCAAAAATAAAACGCTAATCGTTAACGAAGCCGATGAATTGGCGAATGCCTTTAGCGTGAATCATTTAAAAGATTTTGGGCTCGAAGCGAAAGCGGGCGTGCAAGGAATGGATTTTAAACCGGAAGGTTATGCGATTCGTTTTCGGGTTCGTCACGGAGGCGAACTCGTGCAATTTAAAGTGCCGCTTCCCGGTTTTCACAATATGATGAACGCACTCGCTGCGGTTGCGGTGGCAATTCAAGTCGGCGTGCCTCTTCGCAAATGCGCAGATGCGCTCGAATCGTTTGAGGGCATTCACCGGCGTCATCAAATCGTCGGATGTTTTAAAGGCGTCACGGTTGTCGATGACTTTGCGCATAATCCCGCAAAAATTGCAGCGAGCATTCACGCGGCGCAGGATTTTACAGCGGGACGCGTCATCGCTTATTTTCAACCGCATGGATTTGGCCCGACGCGATTCTTGCGCCATGATTTGGTCAAAGCGATGCAAGAAAGTTTGCGCGCACAAGATGCGATGTTTTTGAGCGAAATTTATTATGCCGGCGGAACGGTAACGCGGGATATTTCTTCGGGCGATTTAGTGAATGATTTGACCGCAAAAAATGTCCAAGCGTATTTTTACGCTGACCGAAATGAATGCGGCAAAGCGATGGTGCAATTTGCCAAAGAAGGTGATACGATTCTCGTGATGGGCGCACGCGATCCGAGCCTTTCGGCCTTTGCAAAAAATCTTGGCGAGGAACTTTCGAAATGAGTGAACAAAATAATCGTTATCAAAAAGCGATGAATCGCTTGGAAGAAATTTTAACGAAAATTGACCAAAGCGATGTGAGCGTTGACGAACTCGCAAGCCAAGTAGAAGAAGCGACGAAACTTCTCCGAGAATGCAAAGTGATTCTTTCGGAAACCGAGAAAAATGTGCAAAAAGCACTTTCGGATTTGAACGAAGAAACGGCGAAGGATTCGAATAACGGATGAGCGAATCGCTGAAAGTCGAAAACATCTCGGTTTATTATCCGATGCGAAGCGGCGTGTTTTCGCGGGTTTCGCATTATTTTAAAGCGGTGCAAGATGTTTCGTTTACTTTAGAAGCGGGCGAAATTTTAGCGGTCATCGGCGAATCGGGCTGCGGAAAAAGTACATTAGCGCAAGCGCTTGTCGGACTTTTGCCGTGGCATTCGGGCTCTTATTCTGTTTTTGGAAAATCGGTGGATGTTAAAAATCCGAAAGCATTTTCCGAAGTCCGCAAATCGGTGCAGATGGTTTTTCAAGATCCTTTTTCCAGTTTAAATCCGCGGCAAACCGTTTCGCAGATTTTAACTTTCCCGCTGATGGCGCAAGGAATTTCAAAAAAAGAAGCGCAGAAAAAAGCGGAGCAAGAATTGGAATGGGTTGGGCTTCCGACAGATTCTTTGGAACGTTTTCCGCATGAATTTTCGGGCGGGCAACGGCAGCGCATCGGCATTGCGCGCGCACTCATGGTCGATCCCAAAGTGATTATCGCCGACGAAGTGACGAGTGCTCTCGACGTTTCGGTGCAAGCACAAGTTTTAGAATTGCTTCAAAAATTGCGAAAGGAACTCGGCATTTCTCTCGTCTTCATTTCGCACGATATTCTCCTCGTGCGTTCTTTTGCAGACAAAGTCATCGTCATGTACAAAGGCAAAAAAATGGAAGAGGGAAATGTGCAAGATGTTTTAGTGAATCCGAAACATCCTTATACGCAAGCGCTCATCGCAAGTGTTCCCACTTTGGATTTTGATAAACCGCCGAAAGTTCCTGAGATGATGGATTTTTCTGTATGAAAAAAAATGCAACGGTCATTCTGCGGATGGAAAAAATGGCGCAGGGCGGCGATGCGATTTCGCATTTAGAAGATGGTCGAATTTGTTTTGTTGCAGGCGCACTTTCGGGAGAACTCGCCGAAGTTGTTTTAACGCAAAACAAAAAAGATTACGCCAAAGGATTTGCTCAAAAAATTCTCGAAAGTTCTGCGGAACGTGTAACGCCTGCGTGTCCGCTTTACGGAAAATGCGGCGGTTGTTCTTTGGAACACGCATCGTTTGCATTTCAACTCGAAATGTATCGTAGCGCGGTCGAAGAACTCTTTCGGCGATTTGCCAAAACGGAATTGCCCGCAGGTTGGAAAATTCACAGCGGAAATCCTTACGGATACAGAAATCGTGCGCGTTTAGTGCGAGCGGGAAATGGTTACGGTTTCCGCGAAAATCAAAGTCATCGCATTATTCCGATTTCGCATTGTAAAATTCTTTCGCCCGCATTAAACCGTTTTCTCGCCGACGGAAAATTTCCAAAGGTCGAAGAAATTTCTCTCTTCGATAATGGCAAAGGAAAAGTTTCGTATTTCTACAAAGGCATGCGCGAAAGTGAATTTCAAAAGTTTGCGCAAAATACGGTGCAGATAAATGATGTGAAAATTTCGATGGATTCCGCGTGCTTTTTTCAATCGAATTTAGAAGTGCTTCCAGAATTGGTTAACGCAGTCGTTGAATCGGCGGGCTCGGGAAATTATCTCATCGATTTATTCAGCGGCGTCGGATTTTTCGCTTCGATTTTGCAGAAAAATTTTAAGCGCATCGTGACTGTAGAACGCGAAGAAAAAGCGCTCGTTCATGCGAATCAAAATGTTCCGTCTGCAAAAAATATTTCGTCGCCGGCAGAAGAATGGCTTTTGCAAAATGACGCATCGGGCGCAGATGTTTTAATCGTAGATCCGCCGCGGACAGGACTTCCGCCGTCTGCGTTAGATGCAATCGTTCAAGCGAAGCCGGAAAAATTACTTTACATTTCTTGCGACCCCGCGACCCTTGCACGCGATTTTCGAAAATTTTCAGAAAGCGGATTTTCCATTGTGCGCGCCGAAGGTTTTGCGTTTTATCCGCAGACGCCACATTTTGAAATGTTCTTAGAACTTTGTGCAAAATCCAATTTGGAAATTTTGTAATTTATAGAAAGACGCAAGTTTTATTACGAGGATTTTATCATGAAAAATTTGACTTGGTTGATTGCATTGATGGCGATGGCATTTTTTGCTTGTTCATCGGAACCGGCGTCGATTGTAACCGGAAAAGAATTTATTCAGAATCGTTCTGCGGTCGCAGACACGGCGAGCATTTTTCATAGCTCGGATCCGTTTGTGATGCAGCTTCGCTACGGCAAAGCATTTGACTTTGCTAAAGTAAAATGGGAAATCGTCGATGCAAACGGAAAAGTGGTGAGCTCTAAAACGAGTGCGGTCAATAACAAACAAGATTCTTACACGGTGATTGTTTCGTCGGTGCGTCACGGCGGTATCGCTCGCGCAGCAGAAATTTTCCGCGCCAAAGAAGGAACATTTACGATTCGTTTTACCAATGCAGATGCGGGAACGCCGATTTTAGAAAAGCAAGTGCAAGTGGTTTTGAACAGCCAAAAAATCGGAGAATAATTCGCGCGCATGAAAAATTATTGCTTAATCGCTTTAACGGCTTCGGCATTTTTCGCTTGCTCTTCGGATGTCGAAGTCAATTATCGGCTTTCGAAAAATGTTCCCGTTGAATTGTATGTGGAAAGCACTTATTCGACGATTGATTTGAGCGGAATTGAACGCGTCGGAACGATCGTCGCCGATTATGTGCATCTCGATTATTCGCAAAAAGGCGATACGCTAATTATTCAGCGCAATTTTGAAATCGATAAATCGCGCGGTTATTTGAAAAATTCGCATCCGGCAGAATTGCAGTGGCGACTCCCGCAAGTGGTGACGAAAGGCATTGCCGAACGCACAGTCGCTGTAGAAGGCTTTGACGAATACGATTCTCTTTTGTATCGCATTCCGATGCCAACGCGCTGGCGCGATCAACTTTTGAATCCCGATTACCGCAAACATTTAGAGCGTCAAGAAAAGCATCGCTACGAAATGGATCATTTGCTCGTTGGAAAAATTCCAGAAAAAGGAAATATCACGCAGCTTTTAAAAGAGCGCGGACGATTAAAATTTGCGCTCATCCAAGTCGATTCTGTCGTGACCGATGGCTTTCACAATTTGGATAAACGCCAATGCTTCGGTTACACGGTTTACTTCAAAGAAAAAGAAAGCTTCCCGTATTACATTTGGGAACAGCACGTCAACAGTAAAATCGGCACCGAAAAATTCCAAGCATATCATACGGGGCTCAAAGCCGAATATGAAACCGCTTATTGGGTAACTCTTGATCCCGAAACAGGCGTGCCTTGCCAAGAGCGCGAAGTCAAAGCGGGAATTCATACGATGGTCAATCCGAAAACCGGCGACACCGCGACATTTAAAAGCAACACAACTCTCGAACGCCTTTACACGGTCAACGATACGCTGGAAACGAAATGAAAATTTTCCCTCTTTTCTGCGTGAGCGCATTTTCGTTTTTGCTTCTCGCTTGTAGCAGCACCAAATCGGCGCAGCAAGTGATGGCCGAAGATCGCGCTTATATGTATAAAGAAGCGTATAAAGCGTATATCGATGCCGAAAATAAATATCTGAATTTGCTTTTTAACATCGAGCGTTTGCCCGAAGAAGAAGAACTTTGGATAATGAAGCGCGAACAAATGCGGGAATTGGAACAGCTCAAAGCGAGCATGCTCCAAGCGCGTGGGGAACTCGACGAATCGCTTCAAGATTGGGAAAAATATTTAGCGGAATTGCAAAAAGAAACCGCAGCCGCAGCGGCGACAAAGCGGGCTCATTTCCGCGATCCGAACGATGCGCGGACTTCTCCGGGACAATTATTACCGGGCGAATTTGAAAGCAAACTGCGCTAACGGGAGAAAGTTTTGATCGGAGTTTTTGACTCGGGATTTGGCGGCCTTACAATCTTTCACGAATTGCGAAAGGCTCTTCCTGCGTATGATTTCGTCTATTTGGGCGATAATGCGCGGGCGCCTTACGGCTCGCGTCCGTTTGAAACCATTTACCGTTATACTCTCGAAGCGGTGAAAGCATTATTCCGAATGGGCTGCCCCCTCGTCATTCTCGCATGTAACACGGCGAGCGCTCGCGCTCTCCGCACCATTCAACAAAAAGATTTGCCGCAGATTGCTCCCGAAAATCGCGTCTTAGGCATCATTCGTCCGACGGCAGAAGAAGCGGATTCCTTTTCCCGAACGGGACATTTGGGCATTCTCGGCACCGCAGGAACTGTCGTCTCGGGCAGTTATCCGCTCGAAATTCATCGATTCTTCCCGCAGTTAACCGTTACACAGCAAGCGTGTCCGCTTTGGGCAACTCTCGTCGAAAATGGCGAAGTCAATTCCGAAGGAACGCGGTATTTTGTAAAACGCGACATCGACCGTTTGCTTGCGCAGGATCCCAAAATCGATGCGATGCTTTTGGCGTGCACCCATTATCCACTGCTTTATCCGGTTATCCGCGAAGTGGCACCGCCAGAAGTAAGAATTATTTCTCAGGGTGAAATCGTCGCCAAAAAGACGGTGGATTATTTGAACCGGCATCCCGAAATCGAAAAACGCCTAACCCGCGGCGGAAAAGTGGACTTTTTTACCACCGATACCCCCGAATTTTTCAGCAAAGGAGCCAATTTCTTTGGAGAACATAACGTTTTTGCAAAAAATTTATCTTTTTGACGTATAATTTTGTATTTTGCATGGGGAAAAAAACGAACCACCTTTGGTCCGCTTTTGATGCTTTTATCTTGAGGAAATACGAATTATGCCGCAAATACAGATTAACTTAACCGGTTGGCAAGGCTTCCGTGGCAAGAACACGGGCAGTTTGCTTTATGTTGAAACGAGTCATTTGACTGTTGTCCCAGTCCGTGACCAAATGAATGAAAATGGAAAGGGCGCATGTTTCGAACCGAACTATGAAACTTCTACCTACGGTTTTGTTTCGTGCTATAATGTCAAGAATATCAACAAAATTGTGCAGCAGAACAAGAGCCGCTACATTTTGTTTGGAACGCGCTACGAAGGCGGCGATCCGGATTACAAAAACAAGTATCTCATCATGGGATATATGAAAATTATGAATACGAAAGATGTGCGTTCGCGTCACATTCAATCGTATATGGCAAACTCGGGCAAAGAAGAACCCGAATGTATGCTTTTAAAAGAAGACATCGCTGTGCAAGGCCCGATGCATTTTGTTTCTCTTCAAGACGCTTTCGTTTTGACCGACGAACGTTTGAAGGAATGGGGTTATAAAGGCCACGCAAATCGTCAAGCGAAAACCATTTTTAATGAAGAACACACAAAAATCATTTTGGATCATTTGGATTCTCGCGATGATAAAATTGACGAATACATTGCGACAGTGGAAGAATTTAAGAAAGCTTATGCAGCGCAACAAGCCGCAGAAGCTGCAGAATAATTCTGAAGTTGAAAATGTTGAGGCGCCGCAAGGCGCCTTTTTTCGTGGGCAATTTTGAAAATTACTTTTTCCGCGGGGAATTGTGTTTAAAGTAACTGCCGCGGCGTGCACGACGAGATTGTTCACGTTCTTCGGCGCGTTCTTTGCTCGGTTCGTAAGTGCGGCCTTCTTTATACGATGTATGCGAAAGCAGCAACCGCGAGACTTTTCCCATTTTGAGTCGGTCTAAAGTTTTCTCAATCCAAATGCGATTTTCTGGAATGTACCAAAAGAAGAAACGCTTCTGATTATTTTTTTGTTCGGCGGTTTTTGCCACATAAAGCGGGCGACCGTCGGGGAGCATTTCGGCGTAATACATTTCGGTCGCAATCGTCATCGGCGTCGGCGTAAAATCTTGCACTTGCTCCAATTTAAATCCGAGCTGTTTTGTTTCGAGGGCGAGTTCTGCCATATCTTTTTCGGTGCAGCCCGGATGACTCGAAATGAAATACGGAATAATTTGCTGATGCTTTCCTGCGGCTGCGCTTTCTTTGTCGAAGAGTTCTTTGAATTTGTAAAAGAGAGAAAATGACGGTTTGCGGATAAGGCTTAACACCGAATCCGAAGTGTGTTCTGGTGCAACTTTTAAGCGCCCGCTGACATGATTGCGAATGAGTTCGCGCGCATATTCTAAGTGATCGGCGAGAAGGGTTTTGTCTGTCGTTTCTTGTAAAATGAGATCATAACGAACACCGCTTCCGATAAAGAGATGTTTGATTTTTGGATTCTTCGAAACTTCGCGGTAAAGTTCTGTAATTTCGTGATGCCGCGTATTCATATTGTCGCAAATTCGCGGGAAAACGCAACTCGGGCGTGCGCATTTTTCGCAACGGCTTCGGTCTTTTCCTCGCATTAAATACATATTTGCGCTCGGACCGCCGAGATCGCTAATCGTTCCGGCGAATCCTGGCATCTGCGTTACTTTTTCGACTTCGCGGAGAATGCTTTCTTTGGAACGGCTCGCAACATATTTTCCTTGGTGCGCATTAATCGCACAGAAACTGCAACCGCCAAAACATCCGCGGTGAGTTGTAATCGAAAATTTGATCATTTCAAATGCGGGAACAGGTCCGCGTTTTTTGTAGCGAGGATGCGGCGCACGCATATAAGGATATTCAAAACTTTCGTCGAGTTCGCCGTATTCCAAAGGCGGATAAGGCGGATTGATGACGACTGTCGTTTCGCCCGCATCTTGCAAAATCCGCTTCGCATGAATTTTATTGGTTTCAATTTCCGTTTTGCGGAATGCATCAAATTGAGTGCGCTTATTTTGAACGCATTCTTCGTAACTCGGAAGCACCAAATCAACGCAGTCTTTGTTCTTTGGCACTTGACCTTTTGGCACTAAGTAAGCTGTTTGCGGAATCGCATTTAAATTCGAAAAGGGAACGCCTTTTTTGAGAAGGTGTAAAAGTTCCTTCATCGGTTTTTCGCCCATACCGTAGATGAGTAAATCCGCATGAGTCGAAGCTAAAATCGGCGGATAAATTTTATCGTCCCAATAATCGTAATGGCTAATGCGTCGAAGGCTTGATTCGAGCCCGCCGATGACAACGGGAACATCGGGGTAAAGGCGTTTTAAAATTTTTGCGTAAACAGCGGTTGCGCGGTCGGGGCGAAATCCCGCTTTCCCGCCAGCGGTAAAAGCATCATCGCTCCGCAGACGTTTTCCTGCGGTATAATGATTTACCATACTGTCCATTCCACTTGAAATCGCAAAGAATAATCGCGGCTTTCCCAACTTTTTGAAATCGCGCAAATCGTCGCGCCAATTCGGCTGCGGAAGAATCGCGACGCGGTAACCTTCGTGCTCGATGAGGCGCGCCATCACCGCATGCCCAAATGAGGGATGATCGACGTAAGCGTCGGCAGAAATCACGATGACATCGACAAAATCCCATCCGCGGGCTTCGAGATCTTCTTTGGAAATGGGCAAAAATCCGTTGGTTTGCTGCATAGATTAAAGATAGAATTTGCACTGGACGGGCGATTCATTTTATTTCTATTTTTACTTTGCAATTTTTTCTCAAAGGACACAATATGAGCCGTTTGACAGAATCGAATGAATGGAAGGCCCTCCAAGCAAAAGCTCCGGAAGCCCAAAAATGGAATATGCGCGAAATGTTCGCCAAAGATGCAAAGCGTGCTGAAAAATTCAGCGCCGAAGCTTGCGGCATTTTCCTGGATTATTCCAAGAACTTAATCGACGACGATGTGATGGCAAAGCTCCGCGCTCTGCTTCCGTTTGCCAAGTTCGATGAAATGCGCAAGAATTTCTTCTCGGGCGTAAAAATTAACACGACCGAAAATCGCGCTGTTTTGCACACCGCACTCCGTTACAAGGGTTCGGATCCGATTTATGTGGACGGCAAAGATGTGATGCCCGAAGTTCGCAAAGTCCTCGAACACATGAAGGAATTTACGAATCTCGTCCGCAGCGGAAAGTGGCTCGGCTTTACGGGCAAGAAAATTCGCTATGTGGTGAACATCGGAATCGGCGGCTCGGATTTGGGCCCGGTGATGGTGACCGAAGCGCTCCGCCATTATGCAACTCCGGATTCTCCGGAAGTGTATTTCGTTTCGAATATCGACGGCACGCACATGGCAGAAACCTTGAAAAAGGTAAACATCGAAGAAACCCTTTTCATCGTTGCCTCGAAGACTTTCACAACACTCGAAACGATGACGAATGCGAACACCGCAAAAGCTGCTGTGCTCAAGGCATTTGGCGGCGACGTCAAATCGATTGCAAAACATTTCGTCGCCCTTTCGACAAACGCCGAAGCGGTCTCGGAATTTGGAATTGACACCGCTAACATGTTCGAATTCTGGAACTGGGTTGGTGGCCGTTATTCTCTTTGGTCTGCTATCGGTCTTTCGATTGCACTTCGCATCGGCTTTGACAATTACATGCAGCTGCACCAAGGCGCATACGAAATGGACGAACATTTCAAAACTGCACCAGTAGAAAAGAACCTCCCGATTATCTTGGCTTTGATCGGCATTTGGTACAACGACTTTATGGATGCACAGTCCTATGCAATGCTTCCGTATGACCAATACATGCATCGCTTTGCCGCTTACTTCCAGCAAGCCGATATGGAATCGAATGGTAAAACCGTTGACCGCGATTCGAAACGCGTCGATTATCAAACCGGTCCGATTCTTTGGGGCGAACCGGGCACGAATGGTCAGCACGCATTCTATCAGCTGATTCATCAGGGCACAAAGATGATTCCGTGCGACTTCATCGCACCGGCAAATTCTCTCAACGCTGTCGGCGATCATCACCGCAAACTCCTCTCGAACTTCTTTGCTCAACCGGAAGCTTTGATGAACGGCAAAACTCTCGCCGAAGCTACCGAAGAACTCCGCAAAGCGGGCAAGTCCGAAGAAGAAATCAAGATGCTCGCGCCGCACAAAGTCTTCGAAGGCAACAAGCCGACGAACAGCATCTTCGTCGATACGATTGATCCGAGAACTCTCGGTTCTCTCATCGCGATGTATGAACACAAAATCTTCACGCAGGGCGTTATCTGGAACATCAACAGCTTCGACCAATGGGGCGTTGAACTCGGCAAGCAACTGGCGAAGAAGATTATCCCGGAACTCGAAAAGGGCGAAAAGGATGCGAACGTGGAACTTTCTCACGATTCGAGCACAAACGGACTTATCCGTTGGTACTTCAAGCATCATCGCTAATCTGATCTGCATCGCAGAAATTTGAAAAGAGAACCTCGCAAGGGGGGCTCTTTTTTTGCAACGAAGCCGCCTTAACATTTCTCATTCCTAAACATCATATCCACTTATCAAGATTGCATTTTATACACAAACGAAGCGCTGAAAAATGCAATCTGCCTAAAAATTTCAGCCAATCAAAATCATTTGATAAATCGTAAAAAATGAGAATAGAAAAATGCCAAAGATATATCTTGGGGCTTGAGGAATGTCGTTTAAGTCAAATTTTAATTTCCACGAAATCGAGGGATTTAAAAAGAGACTGGGTTAAATGCATATACACTTTCACCGCAAAATCGCATTGAAATTTGCCTGTTGGATTTTGTAAAATTTGAACTTTATCTAATCAAAGAATTTCAACATTTAAAAGAAAAGTAAATCGGCCACTTGCAAAGTGTGAATTTTCTAAAATCAATAATCACATTCAAACCGATGCGATTAAACGAAAAGCAATTCTGCAAAAGTTAACACCTAAACCCAATCTTTCAAAATGCTAAACCGCCATTTCGCGCGAGGAAATGTAAGATCTTAGAACTTAGATTTTAGAGCTTAGAATTTTCTAAGATCAAAGTTCTAAGCTCTAAGTTCTCAAATTCCGCGCGGCTACGGCGCGCCATTCCATTTCTAACTCGCCGCAGGCGGAGCACCGCAAAGCGGTGCGCTCTCATTCCTAACTATTTCCGTCACCACCTTCATCGGACACTCGGAGAACCTAGAGACGGTCGTTACTACCTTCATCGGCGTCCCGGAGAACCTGGAGACGGTCGTTGCTAGCCTCATCGGCGTCCCGAAGCACTTAGAAACGCTCGTCGCTAGCCTCATCGGAGAGTCGGAGAACCTAGAGACGGCCGTCGCTACCTTCATCGGAGAGTCGGAGAACCTAGAAACGGTCGTCGCTAGCATCATCGGCGTCTCGGAGAAGCTGGAGACGGTCATCGCCACCTTCATCGGCGTCCCGGAGCACTTAGAAACGGTCGTTGCTAGCCTCATCGGCGTCCCGGAGAAGCTAGAAACGGTCGTCACCACCTTCATCGGAGTTTCGGAGAACTTAGAAACGGTCGTCACTACCTTCATCGGCGTCCCGGAGAAGCTAGAAACGGTCGTCACTAGCCTCATCGGCGTCCCGGAGCACTTAGAAACGGTCGTTGCTAGCCTCATCGGCGTCCCGGAGCACTTAGAAACGGTCGTCTCCACCTTCATCGGAGCGTCGGAGAACCTAGAAACGGTCGTCTCCACCTTCATCGGAGCGTCGGAGATCCTAGAGACGGTCGTCGCTACTTTCATCGGCGTCCCGGAGAAGCTTTTATAATGAGAAATGTAGATGATGGCGCTCCGCGCGGTAATGCAAGATCTTAGAACTTAGATTTTAGAGCTTAGAATTTCTAAGATCAAAGTTCTAAGCTCTAAGTTCTCAAATTCCGCGCGGCTTCGCCGCCATTATTTCCAATTATGCATTGTTAATTGTGCATTGGCTAATAGTGCATTGAAACTAGCGCTTCGCGCGGTAATGCAAGATCTTAGAACTTAGATTTTAGAGCTTAGAATTTTCTAAGA